>DATJOR010000053.1:0-15128 GCA_035506875.1 Mycobacterium sp. | reverse complement strand
ACTGGCCGGGCCGCCGGAGAGCATCACGGCCTGCGGGTCGCGGGCCTTGATCTCGTCGATCGAGGCGGTGTGCGGAATGACCTCGGAGTACACCCGGGCCTCGCGCACCCTGCGGGCGATCAGCTGGGCATACTGCGCACCAAAATCGACGACGAGCACAGGGCGGGGTGATGCTGACTCCACCGGCACAGTCTAGTGGCCGCCCGTCGCGGACAACGAAAACACGGTGCGCAATGCCTCGACGGCGTCGTCCTCGCCTTCGAATTTCACTCGCCGCAGCGCTGCCTTGCGCTTCGCTTCGGTGGATTCGAGGCGCGCGCTGGCAAGATCTGCCGCGCTGGCAGTGACCGTCACCGCGGGTTCGCCGTGAGCGGCCGCGAGATGGCCCTGGTTCACCGCGAAATCGAAACGGCGACCGTCGATTTCGATACGGTATGCCGCGTTCAAATCACCGGCTTTGAGCGGGTCAAAGGCCAGCACGATTCCGGCGAGGAATCCGGTCAACGGGCTGACCGGCCCGCGGTCGACGGGCTCGATCCGATCCAGGCCGAACCATGCGAAGCTCTGCAGCACAGGTAGCACGCCCTGCCAGCCGATATCGCTGAGCGTGTAGACGGTACGAGCGATCGGCGGCGGTAGCTCCACACGATCCACCAGCCCGGCGTTTTCCAGTTCCTTGAGTCGCTCGGCGAGCAGGTTGGTCGCGATACCCGGTAGCTCGGCACGCAGGTCGCTGTAGCGGCGCGGCCCCCCGACCAGTTCACGCAGGATCAGCAACGTCCACCGCTCACCGAGAACGTCGAGCCCCATGGCGATCGGGCAGTTCTGGTTGTAGCTCTTGCGAGTGGACATACAGCGAGCCTAGCAGCACTAGACTTCTTTTTCAATTTACTACTTGAAAACCTTGTCTATTAAGTTTACTGTCTTGCCCATGAGCCCACGAAGCCCCCGTCATCGGTTAGGCCGCGATCACTCCATCGCAGCGCTCGCCGTCATCTGCCTGTCCGTGTTCGTCATCAGCGTCGACGCCACGATCGTCAATGTCGCGCTGCCCACGCTGTCGCGCGCTCTGGCTGCCGACACCGCACAGCTGCAATGGATCGTCGACGCATACACGCTCGTCATGTCCGGCCTACTGCTGTCGGCCGGCAGCCTTGGCGACCGCTACGGCAGGCGGGGTTGGCTCAGTTCTGGGCTGGCACTGTTCGCGCTCACCTCTGCTGTTGCTGCGCAAGTACATTCGGCAGATGCGCTGATCGCGGCGCGTGCTGCGATGGGCGTCGGTGCAGCGGTGATCTTCCCGACGACGCTGGGCCTGATCACCAACATCTTCACCGAACCGAAACCCCGCGCTAAGGCGATCGGGCTATGGGCCGCAATGGTTGGTGTCGGAGTGGCCGTCGGACCCATCAGCGGCGGCTGGCTACTAGAGCACTTCTCCTGGGGCGCGATCTTCCTGGTCAACATTCCGATCGCGGTGGTGGCCATCGTCGGCGGAATCGTGTTCGTTCCGACCTCGCGCGACCCCGCGGCACCGCCCGTCGACCTGCCCGGCCTCATCCTGTCGACGACGGGGGTGACCGCGTTGGTCTACACCGTCATCGAAGCGCCGGGTTGGGGATGGGCCAGCACCCGGGCTGCGATCGGTTTCACCCTGGCCGCCGTCGTTATTGGCGGGTTTGCGGTGTGGGAGCGGCGCAGCAGGTACCCGATGTTGGACGTGTCGGTGTTCTTCAACCGTCGATTCTCGGGCGGCAGCCTGTCGGTGACGGCTGGCTTTCTGACGCTGTTCGGTTTCATCTTCGTTATCACCCAGTACTTCCAATTCATCAAGAACTACAGCGCATTCGAGACCGGAGTGCGGTTGCTACCGGTCGCCGTATCGATCGCGCTAGCCAGCATCGTTGGACCCCGAATGGTCGAACGGATCGGCACCACGGCAGTCGTCGTGGCCGGTCTGACCGTGTTCGCCGCCGGCTTGGCCTGGGCGTCCACGGTCGACGCGGCAACGCCTTACAGCCAGATCGCGATGCAGATGGTGCTGCTCGGCGGTGGCCTCGGGCTCACGACAGCGCCGGCCACCGAGGCGATCATGGGATCGCTGTCGGCCGACAAGGCCGGGGTCGGCTCGGCAGTCAACGACACCACCCGTGAATTCGGGGGCACCCTCGGTGTCGCCATCGTGGGCAGCGTCTTCGCGTCCGTCTACTCCAGTCGTCTCGCGGCAGCCTCAGCGCTGGCGGGGCTACCTCCGAACATCCGCTCTGCGATGGGGCGTTCGATGGCGGTGGCGCACAACGTGATCGGACAGATGCCGACAGGACGCGTCGCCGACGTCCGTGACGCGGTAAATGGGGCGTTCCTCGACGGCCTTCAGGTGGGGACGCTGGTCTGTGCCGGCATCGCGTTCACCGCCGCTGCCGTCGTCGCGTGGCTGCTGCCACCGCGTGCCGTGCACGCAACGCGGGCTGCCGCACCACCTGCGTTGGTAGAGGCTTAACACGTTGCAGTTCAACGACATTGCAAGTATCCGACTAGGAAAGGAAATCCGATGGCCCACACACGCGTGCTGGTAACCGGCGCCACTGGCAAGATTGGCGGGGCGGTCGCCACCCAACTGTTGGATAAGGGCGTGACGACCAGAACCCTGGTGCGCCGCGATGACTCGCGCGCAGCCCGACTGCGGGCCTTGGGCGCTGAGGTCATCGTCGGCGACATGTTCGACATTCTGCAGGTTCAGGCGGCGCTGGACGGGGTCGACCGGCTGTACTTCAATCCCCCTTACCACCCGCACGTTCTCGACAGTGCTGTCGCCTTCGCGGTGGCGGCACGGCGCTCAGGCGTGGAAGCGGTGGTGGCACTGGGACAGTGGCTGGCCAGCCCCGAACATCCGTCGCTGATGACGCGGCACGCCTGGCTGACCGACAAGCTGTTCGAGCTGCTGCCGGACACCGCCCACGTCGCCGTCGATCCCGGCTTTTTCGCCGACAACTACCTACAGCTGATGCCGATGGCCGCCCAGCTGGGCGTGTTGCCATCGCCCACCGGAGCGGGTCTCAACGCCC
The DNA here is from genome assembly GCA_035506875.1 of Mycobacterium sp. Lineage (GTDB taxonomy): Bacteria > Actinomycetota > Actinomycetes > Mycobacteriales > Mycobacteriaceae > Mycobacterium. The sequence continues at coordinate 12,063 of DATJOR010000053.1, read as the reverse complement.
CGCCCTCCAACGAAGACATCGCCCGGGTCGCGGTGGGTGCGCTGCTCGACCCGCACCGCCACGACGGCCGCGCCTACCGCCCGACCGGACCAAAGCTGTTGTCCGGAACCGAGATCGCCGACGCGATTGGTGAGGCGCTGGGCCGGCGGATACGCCACGTCGACATCCCGCCGTGGATGTTCATGCGCGCCGTGCGCGTCAACGCCAAACGGCTCGGCGCCGACCTGTTCTTCGAGTCGAGCGTGCGACACTACCTGCCCGAGTACCCGCTGGGGACGTTCGCAATGGGCGGCCCGACAACCCACGTTCGTGACGTCGCCGGTGTCGAGCCCGAAGATTTTCTGACCATCGCGCGCCGCTACGTGAACGGTCCAGATACCCGGCGCACCGCCGGCAATTTCATTCGCCAGGTCTGGACATTCGCACTGACCGGCCTGGTGCCGATGCACCGCCTGGATCGGTTCGACCGACGCCAACAGCATCCCAATCCGGCCCACCCGCAGTATTCGGGCCAGTCCACGATCTGGCGAGCCGAACACACCGCGCAACACATCACCCCAACCACTCTCGAGGTAAAGCAAGGAGTCCGATGACCAAAACACCCGCCCCCGCCCAATACTCGACTGGCCTGTCGCGACAGAACATTGAGCAAGCGCTGCAGTCCGCCGGCAAGGACCTCAATGATCTTCAGCCCGCTGACCTCGGACTGCTCGAGGACTTCCACACCATGGGTCGCTTTGCCACCACAGAACTGGTAAGCCTCGCCGGCATCAGCAGCGACGACAAGGTGCTCGACGCGGGCAGCGGAATCGGCGGCACCGCCCGCTATGTCGCCGACCAGTGTCGATGCCGGGTGACTGCCGTCGATCTGACCGAGGAGTACTGCGAGACCAACCGCTGGCTCAACCGACTCGTCGGGTTGGATGAGCGGATCTCGGTTCACCACGCCGAGGTCACCGAACTGCCGTTCGCCGACGCTAGTTTCCAGGTTGTCTTCAGCCAACACGTTCAGATGAATGTCGCGGACAAGGTCCGCCTATATCGGGAAGCACGCCGGGTGCTCGTCGACGGCGGCCGAATCGCCATCTGGGACATAACAACTGGTGACGGTGCCGAACTCGACTACCCGCTGCCGTGGGCCGACCACGCCACTGACAGCCACCTGGCGAGCTGCGAGGAGTTGCGCGCCGTGGTGTCGTCCGCGGGGTTCGCGATCGACCACTGGAACGATCTCACCGATCAGGCAACCGCATTGATGCAGACCTTTCTGACCCTGCCGCCCAACCCGCTCGGCCTACACGCCTTCGTCCCCAACTTTGCGCAGAAGGCCGAGAACCTCACCCTCGCGCTCGCCGACGGACGACTCCGAGCAATCCAGGGCGTGGCACGCGCGATCAGCAGGTCATGAGGCGCCGTGCAACCGCATGGCTGCCCTTGCTGATTCGACTCACCGCGCTGGGCTATCTGGCCTTCTTCCTCCCGAACCTCATGCTGGCGGCAACCGACCGCATCAGCGCGCTGCCGCCGTTGCTGGGCAGGCTGTTCGGCTGGGGCGAGGGCGGCCGCGGCGATCCAGCAGTTGGTGTCATGTTCAGCACCGTTTACATAGTCTGGGCGATCTTCCTTTTTCGCTCCGCGCGTGACCCGGGAGCAAACCGACTGTTCCTCGATTTCAACCTCACCGCGAACGCCGCCCACTTCGCCGTCATGCTGGTGATGGCAGTGACCATGCCCGGCGAGCACCGGCACATCGCTGGAGTGATTGCTCTCGGCGTGATCTCTACCGTGCCACTCGCGGCATGTTGGCTGCCGGTCCGAAGCAGCAAATCCGTGCGCCTCGACAATGCCAGCCGGCTCGGCCACCGCGGCCCGGCGTAGCCCCGCAGCGCTTGACGGATATGTAGACGAATGACTACAGTGTCCTGCAGGCATATGTAGTCAAATGACTACACACCGGGAAGAAAGGATCGCTACAATGACGATTTCGTCGACAACCCTGACCGTGACCCAGCTGGGCAGCCGCATCGGCGCCCGCATCGACGGCGTAGCGCTAGCCGGCGACCTTGACGCCGCCACGGTCGAAGCGATCCGGGAGGCGCTGCTGCGCCACAAGGTGATCTTCTTCCGCAACCAGCACCACCTCGACGATGCCCAGCAGCAGGCATTCGCCATGCGCCTGGGCATGCCGATCGCGCACCCCGCACTGCAGGAGGAGGGCGCGCCGATCATTACGCCGATCAACTCCGACTACGCCAAGGCCAACCGCTGGCACACCGACGTCACCTTCGTCGCGAACTACCCCGCCGCCTCGATCTTGCGCGCAATCACCCTGCCCAGCTACGGCGGAGCGACGCTGTGGGCGTCCACCGCGGCGGCGTATCAGGCGCTGCCCGAGGCGCTCAAGGCCCTCACCGAGAATCTGTGGGCGCTGCACAGCAATCGCTTCGACTACGTCACGGCGTCACAGCTGCAGACCGACGAGCAAAAAGCACATCGGACCAAGTTCGAAAATATCGACTTCCGCACCGAGCACCCGGTGGTGCGGGTGCACCCGGAGACCGGCGAGCGGACCCTGGTGGCCGGTGATTTCGTCCGTGGCTTCGTCGGTATGGACGACTACGAATCGCAGGTGCTTTTGGAGTTATTGCAGCGACGAATCACGTTGCCGGAGAACACGATTCGCTGGAACTGGGCAGCCGGTGATGTCGCCATTTGGGACAACAGGGCCACCCAGCACCGCGCGATCGACGACTACGACGGCCAGTATCGACTGATGCACCGGGTCACCGTGATGGGCGATGTGCCCGTCGACGTGCACGGTCAATGCAGCCGGGTGATCAGCGGCGCTCCGCTGCGGGCGGTACGTACCGCGGCAAGCTGACGGCGTAACCGGCGCGCTCAAAGCCGCACTTCCGCGACCTGCGACTCTAGGCAAGGTGAGGTAGTCGAACAGCAGGAAAACAGTTGGTCAGCGCGAACAGATGGCGGACTGGCGTCGGGCATGGTGAGGTGGTAGTTGACTAGGTTCCCCATGGCCGAAATCACCCCTGGAAGCGAGGTCCGCCGTGCTGGGTCTGCCCGAAGCGGTGCATGCCTGTCTGTTCGACCTCGACGGTGTTCTGACCGACACCGCGAGTGTCCACACCAAGGCCTGGAAGGTCATGTTCGACGCATTCCTGAAAAAAAGGGCCGAACAATCCGGCGACAAGTTCGTCCCGTTCGATCCGGTCGAGGACTACCTGAAGTACGTGGACGGCAAGAAACGTGAAGACGGAGTGCGGTCGTTTCTGGCCAGCCGCGGCATCGAACTGCCCGACGGCCATCCCGACGACCCGGCCGACAAAGACACCGTCTACGGGCTGGGCACCCGCAAGAACGACGCCTTCCAAGAGACGCTGCAAAAGGACGGGGTCAAGGTATTCGACGGCTCGCGACGCTATCTGGAAAAGGTGGCCGCCGCGGGTCTGGCCACAGCGGTGGTCTCCTCGAGTGCCAACACCCGTCAGGTGCTGGAAATCACCGGGCTGGACAAGTTCATCCAGCAACGGGTGGACGGCGTGACCCTGCGCGAGGAGCACATCGCCGGAAAGCCGGCTCCCGACTCCTTCCTGCGGGCGGCTGAACTCCTGAATGTCGAACCCGCCGCGGCCGCCGTTTTCGAAGACGCGATCTCTGGGGTCGCCGCCGGGCGTGCGGGACACTTCGGCTACGTGGTAGGTGTTGACCGCGTGGGCCAAGCCGACGAACTGCGCAGCCACGGTGCCGATGTCGTGGTCACAGACCTCGGCGATCTGCTCTAGGAGGCGACGATGATCACCGAAGATGCCTTCCCCGTCGAACCCTGGCAGGTCCACGAAACCCGGCTCGATTTGGACATGTTGGCCCAATCCGAGTCGCTGTTCGCACTGTCCAACGGGCACATCGGACTGCGCGGCAACTTCGACGAAGGTGAGCCGCACGGCCTGCCCGGCACCTACCTCAACTCGTTTTATGAAGTCCGACCGCTGCCGTACGCAGAAGGGGGTTTCGGTTATCCGGAGGCCGGCCAAACCGTCGTCGACGTCAGCAACGGCAAAGTGTTTCGCCTCATGGTCAATGACGAGCTGTTCGACGTCCGCTACGGCCAACTGATCGACCACGAGCGGACTCTCGACCTACGCGCCGGAACGCTGGAACGCCAGGTGCAGTGGCGTTCGCCCGCGGGCCGACAGGTGAAATTGAGGTCGACCCGGCTGGTGTCGCTGGCCCATCGCAGCGTCGCGGCGATCGAGTACATCGTCGAGGCGGTTGACGAATTCGTCCGGATCACAGTGCAATCCGAGCTTGTCAGCAACGAAGATCAGCCGGAGACGTCGAAAGATCCCCGGGTCGCGGCGGTGCTGGACAAGCCGCTGGAGGCTGTCGACCACGAGACCACTGACAACCGGGCGGTGCTGATGCACCGCACCAGGGCAAGCGGGCTGATGATGTCGGCGGCAATGGACCACGAGATCGAGGTCCCGGGCCGGGTCGAGGTACACACCGAAGCCCGCGCGGACTTGGCCCGCACCACGGTGATCTGCGGGTTGCGCCCGGGCCAGAAACTGCGGATCGTGAAGTACCTGGCGTACGGCTGGTCGAGCCTGCGCTCCCGCCCCGCGCTGCGCGACCAAGCCGCGGGTGCGCTGGCCGGCGCGAGGTACAGCGGGTGGGAGGGCCTGCTGGATGCACAAAAGGAATACCTCGACAAGTTCTGGGACACCGCAGATGTCGAAGTCGACGGCGATCCCGTCATCCAGCAAGCGGTGCGGTTCGGGCTCTTCCACCTGTTGCAATGCAGCGCGCGGGCCGAACGCCGCGGAATTGCCAGCAAGGGACTCACCGGCACCGGCTACGACGGCCACATCTTCTGGGACAGCGAGGGATACGTTCTTCCGGTCCTCACCTACACCGCCCCGCATGCGGCCGCCGATGCGCTGCGGTGGCGGGCGTCGACTCTTGACTTGGCCAGGGAGCGCGCGGCCGAGCTGGGCCTGGAAGGCGCGGCGTTTCCGTGGCGGACGATTCGCGGTCAGGAGTGCTCGGGCTACTGGCCGGCCGGCACCGCCGCCTTCCACATCAACGCCGACATCGCAATGGCGTTCGAGCGATACCGCATCGTCACCGGCGACCACTCGCTGGAAGAGGAGTGCGGGCTTGAGGTCCTGGTCGAAACCGCTCGGCTCTGGCGCTCCCTCGGGCACCACGACCGGCACGGTGTCTGGCACATCGACGGGGTGACCGGTCCCGACGAGTACACCGCGATCGTCCGCGACAACGTCTTCACCAATCTGATGGCGGCGCACAATCTTCGGGTAGCCGCCGCGGCATGCGCCCGCCATCCCGTGCAGGCACGGGCGATGGGTGTCAGCACCGAGGAAACCGCCGCCTGGCGCGACGCTGCGAACGCCGCACACATCCCCTACGACGAAGAGCTGGGCGTGCACCAGCAGTGCGAAGGCTTCACCACTTTCGCCGAGTGGGACTTCGAACATCGACACAACTATCCGCTACTGCTGCACGAGCCCTATGTACGGCTGTACCCCGCGCAGGTGGTCAAGCAGGCCGACCTGGTTTTGGCGATGCAGTGGCAAAGCCACGCGTTCACGCCCGAGCAGAAAGCCCGCAACGTCGACTACTACGAGCGGCGCACGACGCGCGACTCGTCGCTGTCGGCGTGTACCCAGGCGGTGATGTGCGCGGAGGTCGGCCACCTGGAGCTCGCGCACGACTACGCGTTCGAGGCGGCGCTGATCGACCTGCACGACCTGCATTCGAATACCCGCGACGGTCTGCACATGGCCTCGCTGGCCGGCGCGTGGATGGCCCTGGTCAACGGTTTCGGCGGCCTGCGTGACGACGAGGGAGTCTTGTCACTCGATCCGCAGCTGCCGGATAGCTTCGCGCGCTTGTGTTTCCGGTTGATGTGGCAGGGCTACCGGGTGACCGTCTCGGTCACCCACGAGGAGGTCACCTACACCCTGCGCGACGGGCCCGACGGCGAGCTGAAGATCCGCCACGCCGGCGAGGATCTGACGCTGAGCACCAGCGAGCCGACGACCCTACCGCTGCAGGCACGTGAGCCGCTGCTGCCGCGTCCGCCGCAGCCACCGGGCCGCGAGCCGGCGCACCGGCGCAGCGGCTTGGCACCAAAAGTTCCGGCGGTTACCCGGAGCTGATCGTCCGCGGGCCTAAGAGCTGACCCGTAATTCCCTGTGGCTCTTCATGTTCCAGAGTCCGGTGACGATCTGGAGGCTGTGGTTGATGGCCTGGCCGCGGCGGCGGCATTGCCGGAGGATTTGCCAGTCCTTGATTCTGGCGATGACGTGTTCGACGCGGGCACGGATGTGGGTGTGCGTCCGGTAGCGGTGGTCGCGGATGATTGGGCCGTCGGGTCCGCGGCGTGGTCCGGTGATGGTGTTCATGCCACGGTAGCCGCCGTCGCCGAGGACGACACGGCCGGCGAGCAGCGGTGCAACGGTGTCGCGGGCAACGACCAGGTCGTGACGGTTACCGGGCCAGCAGCGACCAACCGTAATCACGGTGCGGCGTGTGGGGTTGACGACGGTTTGTGTGTTGACGCTGCGCCGGTAGTTGTTGCTGATGGCGGTGATCGATTGGTCGTGCACGGGGATCAGGGTGCCGTCGATGATCCACGGCCCGCCACCCGAGTCGTGGATGTCGGGACCAATCGCGTTGGCCAACACCGGCACCAGGTGGGCGATGACCCGGTCGACGGTCGATTGGCTGGTGTTGAACAGCGCGGCCAGCGCCCGGCTGGTCAGGGTGGGTGCGCAAGTGGATGAGCAACAGCAGCACTCGCACGGGCAGTGGCATGCTCCAGGGGCGACCCCGAGTCGGCGGCCCGGCTTTGTGGCCGATGAGCGTGAGCACATTGGCCGAACTGGTGGGCGGTCAATGCGGTCAGCACCAGCCATGTTCGGTATCGGCGCGGTAGCCCAGTGGTGTCGGTGGCTTGTGCTTCCATGGCCTCCATGGCAGCCGCGCCGACCGACAGTCCCGCTGTGATCAGCGGCGATAGGGGTCCGCGGCGGCGCGGGAAGTCCAAGGCCCCGAACTTCAAATATGAGGGTCCGGTGGCGGTGATTGCCCTGGAGCTCGATGTCAGCGATCCTGTGGTGCGTCGTCGGCTGGAAGTCCAGTGGGATGCGGTGTTCCGGTTGCGGCGGGCCCTGCAGCGCGACGCCGCTGCGCGGTGCCGGGCGTATTGGGCCGCCCACCATCGACGCGTGACGGATGCGAAGGCGCTCCGTGCGTGGTTGGGGTTGACCCGCAAGGGCATCGAGGACGCGGCCAAACACCATATCGAGGACTCGGGGTGGATGCGCGATCACCTCACCAAAGCGGTGGGCCTGCATGTGGCTGCCGAAGTTTGGGAAACCGTCGACCGTCACCTGTTCGTCGACGCGTCGGGGCGCCGGCACGGACCGCCGAAGATCGGGTCGTGGTGGGATTTCACCCGTATCCCCGGCCGCGCCCGCTCGCACACCAAAGCCCAGCCGACCTGGGAAACCTACCGTCTGGTGGGCACGTTGGACGGGCACCTGCGTGTCTACCGGCACCCACAATTGCCCACCGAACTCATCACTGCCGCTGCGGCGGCAACTCAGCCAGCGGGGTCGTCGATTCTGGCGCAGCCGGCCCGGATGCCGGTGCCGCCTCGTCCGGCGAGCATGTCCTGGTGGGATCACCAGGGTGTGTTGGCGGTGGTGTTCACCGGGCTTCCCGCCGGCGATCTCGTCCTGCCTGTCCGGTTGCCTTCGGGTGCTGGGCAGTGGCCGCACCTGGTCCATTTCCTGGCCGACACGGCGGTGTGGCACAAGATCGACCTGGTGCGGGTGCGTGACCGCAAAGCCCCGGGTGGCTGGCGCTATTACGCGCATCTGCTCATCCACCACCGCGGGTATCAGTCGCCGTCCACGCTCGCTCGGCGGCGCCAGGTCCCCGCCGGACGGCGCGCGGGGGTGGATGCCAACGTGTCCACTGTGGCGGTCGCGTCGTTTCCCGTCGGGCAGCCCGAACAGCTGGCGGTCGCCCAGATCCGATGCACACCGGCGCAGCAGCGCACCGCAGCTCGGGCCGCCGAGAAAACCCGCGACCGCCAGCGTGCGCTGGACCGCTCGCGACGCAACACCAACCCTGGCCAGTACCAGCCCTCAATGCGCCAACGCCGACGCGCCGAACGTCGCGTCGCGAATGGGCTGGCCACCAAGGAGGTCACCAATCCAGGCGGCCCGCGGCATGCCCGCGCCGATGGCCGGCCGCTGCGGGCCTACCGGCGCGACGAACTCTCACAGCGTTACCGGCGGACCCGCAGCGATCACGCGGCCGCATCACGTCGCGACAGCCAGGCGAAACAGGCCCGCGCCACCGAGGTCGCCGCGGCGATTGTGGCCGCCCACGGCACCACCGTTACCATGGAGGATTGCCGCATCTCGACCTGGGCGCGGTTGTGGGGCAAAAGGATTGCGTTGTTCAGCCCAGGCATGCTGGTGAGCGCCCTGCAAGCCGAGTGCGCAGCTGCCGGTGGCTGCCTCACCCGCGCCGGTACCCGCGCCACCGCGATGAGTCAGCACTGCCTGTGCGGAGCACGCGTGCCGAAAACCCTGGCGCAGCGTGTTCACGACTGCCCGCACTGCGGTCTGGTCGCCGACCGCGACACCGTCTCCGCTGCCCTGGCGGCCTGCGTCGAGTTCACCAACCCCGAGGATCCGCGCACCGCGCGGGTCGATTACCGACTTGCCCACGCCATATGCGATGGGTTGGCCTCCCAGCAAGAGTGGGAGGGTTCAGTCAACCGGCACCAGCCACCAACACCCGATGGTGTGGGATCGGCCAGGACCGGCAGCCGCCACCCGGTGGCCTCTGCTGAACAAGCGGCACCCGGCCCACCCCCGAACAGACCACGCCCCCAGCGCGGACGTCACGGGACCAGCCGAAAACAACCAGCACCCAAGCTGATTGGCGCCGCATGACCAATCACGGGTCAACTCTTAGGCAGGCACAAGCGTGGCGATGATGAAGGCCAGCACGGCGGCAAACCCGGCCACCAGGCTGGTCAACACACACAACGAGCCCAACGCCATCAACTTCTCGCTGCGCTCCGCCTGCTGATTCATCATGACTCGGACGACTCGTGGCATGCGGCGAAACAGGTCACCCCACTCCAGCCGCGACGTGGCGCGCTTGAATCCGGTGGGATCATTAGCTGTCCGGTGGGCCGGTGCCACCCCGGCGCCGTTTGTGTACAGCGCAAGTCCGGTCACAAACAGCGCCGCGCCGAGGATGACGCACACTACGCCGAGCCAGAGCATGCATTTAGCGTTGCCGCAAAGCGCTTGCTTCAAACGCGGCCGGCGTGATGTAGGTCAGCCAGCCGAGCTGACCGGTTCTCACCCGATGCGCCGCTCCTCAGCACCGCTCCGCTCTGCATCGTCGCCGGAAGGCAGCCAGCGCAGCGCGCCCGGCGCGTCGGCCGGCACCACCGGATGATGCGGCGCGATCGGGTCGAGCCGACGGTAGGGCTCGCCCTGGCGCGGCCGCAGATCGTTTTCGCCCTTGTTGGGCCACAACGACGCGGCCCGCTCGGCCTGCGCGGAGATCGAAAGTGACGGGTTGACACCAAGATTCGCCGAGATCGCCGCACCATCGACCACTGACAACGTCGGGTAGCCGTACACCCGGTGATATGGATCGATCACGCCGTGCTCGGCGCTGTCGCCGATCACCGCGCCGCCGAGGAAGTGGGCGGTCAGCGGGATGTTGAACAGCTCGCCCCAGGTGCCGCCGGCGACGCCGTCGATCTTGGCGGCGATGCGACGGGTGACTTCGTTGCCGACCGGAATCCAGGTCGGGTTCGGCTCGCCGTGCCCCTGCTTGCTGACATAGCGGCGCCGGCCCAGCCGTCCGCGTTTGGTGAACGTGGTGATCGAGTTGTCCAGGTGCTGCATCACCAGCGCGATCACCGTTCGCTCGCTCCACTGGCGTGGATTGAGCATTCGAATAATGCGACGCGGGTCTTCGCCGGATTGATCCAGCAATTGCCTCCAGCGCGGCACATCGGTGCCCTCGGGGCCGGACCCGTCCGTCATCAACGTCTGCAACAACCCCATCGCGTTGGAACCCTTGCCGTAGCGGACCGGTTCGACGTGGGTGTCGGACGTGGGGTGAATCGACGACGTGATCGCGACCCCATGCGTCAAGTCCAGGTCCGGCGAGACCTTCAACGTCGCGGCGCCGACGATCGATTCGGAGTTGGTGCGAGTCAGCACGCCCAGCTTTTCGGACAGGCCGGGCAACGTGCCGGTGTCGCGCATCTTGAACAGCAGCTTCTGCGTGTTGTAGGTGCCGGCGGCCAGCACCACATGATTCGCGGTGAACGTCCGCTTCTTGCGGCGCACCAGGCGGCCGGTGTGCTTGGTGCGAACCTCCCACAGTCCGTCGGGCCGCTGCGCGAACTTGGTGACCGTCGTCATCGGATGTATCTGCGCCCCAGCCGATTCCGCGAGGCCGAGATAGTTCTTCAGCAAGGTGTTCTTGGCGCCGTACCGGCAGCCGGTCATGCAGGATCCGCATTCCAGGCAGCCGGTCCGGGCCGGGCCGACGCCGCCGAAGTACGGGTCGGGCACCGTCACGCCGGGCGTCTTGGTTCCGTTCGGACCGAAGAACACCCCGACCGGGGTCGGCACGAAGGTGTCGCCGCAACCCATCTCGTCGGCCACCTCCTTGAGCACACGGTCGGCGTCGGTGAACGTCGGGTTCAGAACCACGCCGAGCATCCGCTGCGCCTGCTGGTAATGCGGCATCAGCTCCGCACGCCAATTGGTGATGTGCGACCACTGCGGGTCGTTGAAGAACGGATCCGGCGGTACGTAAAGCGTGTTGGCGTAGTTCAGCGATCCACCGCCGACGCCGGCGCCGGCCAGGATCATGCAGTTCTGCAGCAGATGGATCCGCTGGATGCCGTAGCAACCCAGTTGGGGCGCCCACAGGAACTTGCGCAGGTTCCACGAGGTCTTGGCGAAATCCTCGTCGGCGTAGCGGCGGCCGGCCTCGAGCACGCCGACTCGGTAACCCTTTTCGGTCAGCCGCAGCGCGGTGATGCTCCCCCCGAAGCCCGACCCGATGATCAGGACGTCGTAATCCGGTTTCATCGCACCAGTATGGACTTACCCGTCGGTAGCAATCTAGCTGCCGACGGTAAGGCCGACCTTCTGAAATTCCTTCAAATCGCAGTAGCCGGCCTTGGCCATCGAGCGCCGCAGCCCGCCGACCAGGTTCAGCGAGCCGAACGGGTCGTCGGAGGGGCCGTCGAGCACCTGCCGCAACGAAGGCCGTTCCCCGACGGCGATCTGCAGTAGCGCGCCCCGCGGCAATGACGGGTGGGCGGCGGCGGCCGGCCAGAACCAGCCGTCGCCAAGCGCCTCGGCCGCCTCGGCAAGCGGGGTGCCCAGCACCACCGCGTCGGCGCCGCAAGCGATCGCTTTGGCCAGGTCGCCGGAGGTGTGGATATCGCCGTCGGCGAGCACATGCACGTAGCGGCCGCCGGTCTCGTCGAGGTATTCGCGCCGGGCGGCGGCGGCGTCGGCGATCGCGGTGGCCATCGGCACGCTGATGCCCAGCACCTCGTCGCTGGTGGTCACTCCCCGGGTGGAGCCGTAGCCGACGATGACGCCTGCCGCCCCGGTACGCATCAGGTGCAGCGCGGTGCGATGGTCGAGGACGCCGCCGGCTACGACCGGGACGTCGAGTTCGGAGATGAAGGTCTTGAGGTTCAGCGGCTCACCGTTGCTGGCGACGCGCTCGGCGGAGACGATCGAGCCCTGGATGACCAACAGGTCGACGCCCGCGGCCACCAGCCCGGGCGTCAGCGCCTGGGCGTTCTGCGGACTCACCCGCACTGCCGTCGTCACCCCGGCGTCGCGGATGCGGGCCACCGCGGCGGCCAGCAGGTCGGGATCCAGCGGCGCGGCGTGCAGCTGCTGCAGCAGCCGGATCGCCGCCGACGGTTCGGGTTCTTTCGCC
>DATJOR010000052.1:0-6054 GCA_035506875.1 Mycobacterium sp. | reverse complement strand
CGAGCTGATGCGATGGGTGCACCCGGGCCTGGTGGCCAGCACCCAGGGCACCGGCATGGGCGGCATGACGTCGATGCAGACGATGTATCACGGCAACCTGCTCGGCCGGAGCAAGCCGAACGACATCTTGCAGGAAGTGCTACCGAACGTCGTTGCCGCACACGTGGTTCAGTCGTACATCGGCAGCTACGGCGCGATGATCCACCCGGTCGGCGCCTGCGCCACCGCGGCGGTGTCGGTCGAGGAGGGCGTCGACAAGATCCGCCTCGGCAAGGCCGAGTTGGTGGTTGCCGGCGGCTTCGACGACCTGACGCTGGAGGCGATCATCGGCTTCGGCGACATGGCGGCTACCGCCGACACGAAGATGATGCGCGACAGGGGGATTGCGGACTCGAAGTTCTCCCGGCCCAACGACCGGCGCCGGCTCGGCTTCCTGGAAGCGCAGGGTGGCGGCACCATCCTGCTGGCCCGCGGCGACCTCGCACTCAAGATGGGTCTGCCAGTGTTGGCGGTGGTGGGCTACGCGCAGTCGTTCGCCGACGGCGTGCACACCTCGATCCCGGCCCCGGGCCTCGGCGCACTGGGCGCCGGACGTGGCGGCAAGGATTCTCAGTTGGCCCGCTCGCTGGCCAAGTTGGGCGTCGCGGCCGACGACATCGCGGTGATCTCCAAACACGACACCTCGACACTGGCCAACGACCCCAACGAGACCGAACTGCATGAGCGGCTGGCCGACTCGCTCGGCCGCTCGCCCGGCGCGCCGCTGTTCATCGTGTCGCAGAAGAGCCTGACCGGGCACGCCAAAGGCGGCGCGGCGGTCTTCCAGATGATGGGCCTGTGCCAGATCCTGCGCGACGGGGTGATCCCGCCCAACCGCAGTCTGGATTGCGTCGACGACGAGTTGGCCGGCTCGGCGCACTTCGTCTGGGTGCGTGACACGCTGCGGCTGGGCGGCAAGATCCCGCTGAAGGCCGGGCTGGTCACCAGCCTGGGGTTCGGCCACGTGTCCGGCCTGGTCGCGCTGGTGCACCCGCAGGCCTTCCTGGCCGCACTGGACGCCGACCAGCGTGCCGACTACCGGCAACGGGCCGACGCTCGGCTGCTCGCCGGTCAGCGTCGCCTGGCCTCAGCGATCGCCGGCGGCCAACCGATGTACGAGCGGCCCGCCCACCGTCGCTTCGACCACGAGGTGTCCGAAAAGCTGCAGGAAGCGGCGATGTTGCTCGACGCGGAGGCGCGATTGGGCGACGGGGACGTTTACGCTCGGTGACCGTCGGATAGGTTCGCAACCCATGAGCCGCGCCTTTGACGATATGGAACTGTGCGATGAGGTGGGGGCACCTCCCGCTTGCGGGGGAGAGCGGCGCCAATGAGCATTGTGGGAGTGGGGATCGACGTTGTCTCCATTTCTGATTTCGCTGAGCAGGTCGACCAGCCCGGAACCGTGTTCGCCGAAACCTTCACGCCCGGTGAGCGCCGCGACGCCTCCGACAAGAGTTCGTCGGCGGCACGGCACCTGGCGGCACGCTGGGCGGCCAAGGAGGCGGTGATCAAGGCCTGGTCTGGGTCGCGCTTCTCCCAGCGGCCGGTGCTTCGCGAGGACATCCACCGCGATATCGAGGTGGTCACCGACATGTGGGGACGGCCGCGGGTGCGGTTGACCGGGGCCATCGCCAAACATCTTGCCGACGTGACAATCCATGTGTCGCTGACCCACGAAGGTGACACCGCGGCCGCCGTCGCCATCCTGGAGACCGACTAACCTCGGATTCGTGAGCGATCTGGTCGAACGCGTCCGCGAGCTATTGCCGTCGGTGCGCCGTGATCTCGAGGCCCTGGTCCGCATCGAATCGGTCGGGGCCGACCCGGCCCGCCATGCTCAGGTGCAGCGCAGCGCCCGGGCCACGGCGGATCTGTTGGCGCAGGCCGGTTTCGACGATGTGCAGATCGTCAGCGAAGGCGGCGCACCCGGCGTCATCGCCCGGTATCCCGCACCGCCGGGAGCGCCGACGGTGCTGCTGTACGCGCACCACGACGTGCAGCCCGAAGGCGATCCGGCCCAGTGGTTCTCGCCGCCTTTCGAGCCGACCGAACGCAACGGCAGGCTCTACGGGCGCGGTAGCGCCGACGACAAGGCCGGTATCGCAACGCATTTAGCGGCGTTTCGGGCGCATGGCGGTCAACCTCCGGTGGGAGTGACGGTCTTCGTCGAAGGGGAGGAGGAGATCGGTTCACCGTCGCTGGGCCGCCTGCTGGCTGCCCATCGCGACGTGTTGGCCGCCGACGTGATCGTCATCGCCGATTCGGACAACTGGAGTACCGACATCCCCGCGCTGACGGTCTCGCTGCGCGGACTGGCCGACTGCGTGGTCGAGGTCGCCACGCTCGACCACGGCCTGCATTCCGGCCTCTGGGGTGGGGTGGTTCCGGATGCGCTGTCCGTGCTGGTGCGCCTGCTGGCCAGCTTGCACGACGACGACGGGAACGTCGCCGTAGCCGGGCTGCACGAAAGTTCCGCCGCCGCAGTGGATTACCCGCCCGAGCGGGTGCGTGCGGAATCTGGCCTGCTGGACGGAGTGAGCGAGATCGGGTCCGGCTCGGTGCCGCAGCGATTATGGGCCAAGCCGTCCATCACTGTTATCGGCATCGACACCACATCCATTGCCGCATCGTCGAACACGCTGATCCCGCGCGCTCGCGCGAAGGTCAGCATGCGGGTGGCTCCGGGTGGCGACGCGGCCGCGCACTTGGACGCGCTGCGCACCCATTTGGAACACCACGCTCCCTGGGGTGCACACGTGACGGTGACGCCCGGCGATGTCGGTCAGCCCTATGCCATCGACGCCACCGGGCCGGTTTACGACGCCGCCCGCGCGGCGTTCCGTCAAGCCTGGGGCGTCGAGCCAGTCGAGATGGGGATGGGCGGGTCGATTCCGTTCATCGCGGAGTTCGCTGCCGCGTTCCCGAAGGCGGCGATCCTGGTCACCGGCGTGGAAGACCCGGCGACACAGGCGCACAGCATCAACGAGAGCCTGGACTTGGGTGTGCTCGAACGGGCTGCGACGGCCGAAGCCCTACTGCTGGCCAACCTGGCCTAGGCCGGATGGTGGGCGACCCGCTTCGCCCGGCTTCTCCGCGCTTGCGATCGCCACTAGAAATCGAGATCCCGACGCAGCTTGGCGACGTGCCCGGTGGCCTTGACGTTATATTGCGCCTCGGCGATCTTGCCCTTCTCGTCGACCACGAACGTCGAACGGATCACGCCCTGGACGGTCTTGCCGTACATCTTCTTTTCGCCGTACGCACCATAGGCAGTCAAGACTTCGCGGTCGGGATCGGACAACAGTGGAAAGGTCAGGCCTTCGGCGTCGCGGAACTTGGCCAGCTTCTCCGGCTTGTCGGGGGAGATGCCGATGACGTCGAGGCCGGCGCCGTTGAGCTCGGCCAGGCTGTCGCGGAAGTCGCAGGCTTGTTTGGTGCAGCCGGGAGTCGACGCCGCCGGGTAGAAGTAGACGATGACGCGCCGGCCCTTGTAATCGGCCAGCGATACCTTCTTCCCGTCGGCGTCGGGCAGGGTGAAGGCGGGCGCTTTGTCGCCGGGCGCGAGGTGTGCGGTGTCGGTCAAGGAAGCTGCCTTTCTGTTCACCGGCACTTGGGATCGGTGCCGGCTGATCTAGGGTAGGTCGGCAGGCACCAACCTAGACCGAGCCGGTAGGACAGGGAGGACGAGAGTGGCGGAGCGGGATCCTGACACCATCAAGCAGGAGATCGACCAGGCCCGCGAGCAGCTCGCGTCGACGGTCGATTATCTGGCCGAGCGAGCCAATCCCCGCCGACTCGCCGACGACGCCAAAGCCCGGGTGATCGGGTTCGTCAAAAAGCCCGCGGTGGCGATCTCCCTGGCGGGGGTCGCAGCGCTTGCCGTCACCTTGACGGTCCGCAGGATCAGGAATCGTTGACGCGGGAGCTCCGCCGGCGTCTGGCGCAATCAGTGCGTTGCGTTGGCGATCATTTCGTCGGCGATCTGGCTAACCTGGCGCAGCACCAGCGAATCCACAACGGTCGAATATCGCCGAAGCGTCGTTCGGCTCAGACGATGGAGTCACCCTTGAAATAGCGAATTCGCTGCAGAAAGTGTCGAGTGCGTTGATCGGGTGCAAGTGCGGATTATCGCGCCGCCTTGGCGGCTTCGCGCCGAGCCTTCTCTTTCAGGTGGGTCGAGCAGCAATGCACCATTTCGAGATGGTACCGGTCGCTGCATTCATGCGAACAAAAGACCGATGCGGCCGGCTGCCATTCCGGATCGGACAAATCACGCCATCGGTCGTGAGGATCGAACGTGTGGCCGCAATGTACGCAGGCCTTGACCTTCGTGTTGGTAGCCATGTCGGTCAGGGTACGCTCGATCGCCCTAAATCGGCGCACATGGCGTGCAATTCAAAGCAACACCGCTTGCGCCAGCGAATTAATTATTTTCTAAAACTAATTCAGCCGTCTTCGATTCGTGCTGTCGCCGCAGTTCGACACGACCGCGCGGTCATCTCAATGGGGTCGACGGGCAACAAGTCAACACGCAGAAAACAGCGCCTCAGAGTGAAACCGCTTGTAGCGCATAATGTTTCCGTCTCCGAGTGCCTTTCGCCTTACAACACGGTCGTGCGCATCCGCTGTTGAGTTCTCCTTGTGCTGTCCGCACGCGAGTGGGCGCCTGGCGTCACGTCGTCGCCTAGAAAACTGACAGGTGGAGTACAACGAGTGGGCGGTGCGGCTGCGACGCGACGGCGCACCGCAGGAATTAACTCGGCAACTACGGCGTTCGGCTAGCGGTGGCGCACACGACGAGATGTCTTAATATCAGCCCGTCGAGCATTCCTAATCGGGGGGCACGGTGTTGACGCTTCTCAGGCGGGCCTGGGTTCCGCTGGTCGTGGTCGTGGCACTGATCATCGGCGGCGTTGCAGTGTTGCGACTCAATGGCGTCTTCCCAGGGCCTGGCCTGCCCAAGCCCGATCCCCGGGATGCGACCCCGCCATACGCGGCAAAGACCGCCGTCTACGAAATCCTTGGACCGCCCGGGACTACCGGCGTCGTCAACTGGATGGATGCGGAGTCACTACCGCAGAAGGCCAACTTCACCACATTGCCGTGGTCGAAGACGATCGTCGCCGAGATGCCCGGCATCTTCGCCTACGTCGTCGCCCAAGGTGACAGCCCCTCCATCGGCTGCCGGATCACAGTCGACGGCAAATTGGTCGATCAACAACAGGTCAATACCCGGGACGCGCAGGTTTCCTGCTTGGACAAATCCGCGTGACCGACGACACCAGCGACACGGACGAAATCCCCGTCGCGCAGCGCTACGAACTTGAGCGCAAACCGCGTCTGGCCCGCACCATCCGCGCCCTGGCGCTGCCGATCGTCGTGGTCTGGGTGCTGATCGCGGTCGGCGTCAATGTCTTCGTCCCACAGTTGGAGAAGGTTGCCGAGGACGTCTCGGTGCCGCTGTCGCCATCCGACGCGCCTTCGGTGACCGGGATGAAGCACATCGGGGAGAAATTCAAGGAGTACGACTCCGACAACCTCGTCCTGGTGACCCTGGTCGGTGAGAAACCACTCGGCCAGGATGCTCACCAGTACTACGACGATCTGGTCAAAAAGCTGAAGCAGGACCACGAACACGTCGAGCATGCGCTGAATTTTTGGGGGCAGCGATTCACGTCCTCGGGTGTCGAGAGCTACGACCACAAGGCCGCCTACGTCCAGGTCAACCTGCGCGGCGACCAGGGCGGAGCCGTCGGCGACAAGTCGGTCGCCGCAGTTCGCAAAATCGTCGGGGATTCGAAGCCGCCGCCGGGCGTGAAGGCCTACGTTGCCGGTCAGGGAGCCCTGACCGCCGACACGATCGTCGTCGGCGACGCGAGCCTGGCCAAGATGACGATCATCACCATCATCATCATCGCGATCATGCTGATGTTCGTTTACCGATCCATCGGCACCGTGCTGCTGACGATGGTCATCCTGTTCGTCGGACTGGCCACCGGCCGAGGCGTGGTA
>DATJOR010000051.1:0-45919 GCA_035506875.1 Mycobacterium sp. | reverse complement strand
CGAACCCAAAAACATCCCGATGGTCGCGTGCAGGAAACCCAGTGCGTGGAACATCGGTGCCGGCAGTGAGGTCACCTCGTTGGCCTTGAACGGGACGTGCGACAGGATTCCCCCGATCGGCGCCAACGTCGGCGGGGTACTCCGGTTTGCGCCCTTCGGGGTGCCGGTAGTGCCGCTGGTCAGGATGATGATCGACGAATGCTTGCTGGCTTTGGGTGGGGCGGATTTGCTGTGCGCGGCAATCAGGTCGGCCAAGGTCTCGTCGGTGCTGCCCGAGTCCTCACCGTCCGGCGTGGTAGCCAAGGCGCGCACCTTACCGAGCGGCGGCTCGGCTTTGCTGACGTCCTTGGTGTACTCGTCGTCGTAAATGATCAGCTTGGCGCCCTCGCGTTCAGCGACCTCCTTGATCTGCGGGCCGGAGAACGAGCTGTTGAGCAAGATGATGCGGGCCCCGACCCGTGCACACCCGAACTCCGCGATGCAAAACCAGCGGTGGTTGCGCGCCAGGATCGCTACCCCGTCGCCGCCGCGGACACCTTTGGCCAGCAGCCCGTGGGCCACCGCGTTGGCGGCCTCGTCGAGCTCCTTATAGGTCAGGGAGCCTTCGTCGTCGATGATCGCCGTGCGGTTGGGTGTGCGCCGCGCGTTCAGCGCGGGCAGCATGCCGATCTCGCCCCAATTGCGGATGTCAACCGCCATCGCGACGTAGTTCTGCGGCGGCTCCAACCGGAACGCGCCCGACTCGATGATCTTGCGGAGGTAGTGCACTTCAGCCGCTCCGCGCTGGGCGTACTGCTGGAGCTTGGCTGCTGCCTGCCCAGGAATATCGAAGAGATTAGGCATGCCGTCACCCTATGTGACGTGCGTCTCGGTTTTCCGGGGAAATTACGATCAAGAACATGGCGCCTCCCGTCGCACTCGAACTCGACGGGCGCCAGGTCGAGGTCACCCATCCAGACCGGGTGATATTCCCCGATCACCACCACACCAAACTGGACCTGATCCGCTACTACCTCACCGTCGCCGACGGTGCGCTACGGGGCGTGGCCGGACGGCCGATGATCTTGAAACGCTTCGTCAAAGGCATCGAGCATGAGGCGATCTTCCAGAAGCGGGCGCCCGCAAAACGACCGGACTGGGTGGACGTCGCCGAGTTGCGCTACGCATCCGGGACCTCGGCCAAGGAGGCCGTCATCCACGACGCCGCGGGGCTGGCCTGGGCGATCAACCTGGGCTGCGTTGACCTCAACCCGCACCCGGTGCTTGCCGATGATCTCGACCACCCCGACGAGTTGCGTGTCGACTTGGACCCCATGCCCGGCGTGCAGTGGCGGCAGATCGTCGACGTCGCGCTGGTGGCCCGCGACGTGCTGGAGGATCACGGGCTGACTGCATGGCCGAAGACGTCCGGGTCGCGCGGCTTCCATATCTATGCGCGCATCGTGCCGGGCTGGTCGTTTCGCCAGGTGCGGCTGGCTGCCCAAACCGTGGCGCGGGAAGTGGAGCGACGCGCCCCCGACTTGGCGACCAGTCGCTGGTGGAAGGAAGAACGCGAGGGCGTGTTCGTCGACTTCAACCAGAACGCTAAGGACCGCACGGTCGCATCGGCGTATTCGGTGCGGGCCACACCGGACGCGCGGGTGTCGACGCCGCTGCGCTGGGACGAGGTCGCCGACTGCGACCCGGCCGCGTTCACCATCGCGACGGTGCCGGAGCGGTTCGCCGACATCGGCGATCCGTGGGAAGGAATGGACGACGCGGCCGGGGACCTGGATGGACTGGTCACGCTGGCCGAGGAACTCGGCCCCGCGGAGAAGGCGCCGAAAGGCGCTCGTCGCGGCGGGGCTAGTGCAGGCACCGGCCGTCGGCAGTCGGTGATGCCGCTGATCGAGATCGCCCGGACCAAAACCAAGGACGAGGCGATGGCCGCCCTCGACACCTGGCGGCAGCGCTACCCCGCGGCGGCGGATCGCCTGGCGCCGTCCGACGTGCTGGTCGACGGGATGCGCGGACCGAGCTCGATCTGGTATCGGATTCGGATCAACCTGCAGCATGTGCCCGACGACCAGCGGCCGCCGCAAGAGCAGCTGATCGCCGACTACAGCCCGTGGACGAGATAAGCCGACGCATTGAGCGACAATCGGGTCATGCAGGCGACAGACCAGATCCCCGGTCTGCGGGAGCGCAAGAAGATCAAGACCCGCGAGACCATCAGGCGGGAGGCGTTTCGGCTGATCCAAGAAAACGGCTACGCCGCCACCACCGTCGAGCAGATCGCGGAAGCCGCCGAGGTGTCGCCGAGCACCTTCTTCCGGTACTTCCCGACCA
Source organism: Mycobacterium sp. (assembly GCA_035506875.1). Taxonomy (GTDB): domain Bacteria; phylum Actinomycetota; class Actinomycetes; order Mycobacteriales; family Mycobacteriaceae; genus Mycobacterium. Next base: position 43,591 of record DATJOR010000051.1, on the reverse strand, counting down.
AGGAATCCGTGGTGCTCGCCGACGACACGGATCCGGTGATCCTGAACGCGCTGGAAGAACAGCCGCCCGACCTCTCGCCGTCTCAGGCGGTCCGGCACGCCTACCAGGCCGCGATGGCCAACCTGTCGGAGGACCAACGGGAGTTCGAGAACGCCCGGCAACGGTTGATGTTCTCGATACCCGAGCTCAAGGCCGCTATGTACGACGAGTACTACCGCACCATCACCGCGTTCGCCGAGGCAGTCGGCCGCCGAATCGGCCGCGACTCAGGCGATTTCGAGCTGCGGGTGTTCGCCGGCGCCCTCACCGGCGCGATGATGGCGGTCTACGAGCCGGGTCCTGGTGCGACCGACACCGTCCTTCGCGCCCTGGACTTCGTCGACGCCGGCATGCCGCTGACCTGAGCGAACAAGCTAGGCTCACGCGATGCCAGAGCAATGGAGTCGGCGCGGGTTCCTGCGCGCCGGCGCGGCCGCGGGGCTGCTCGTGGTCGGGGTTTCAACGGCCTGCTCATCACGCAAAACGGCACCCACTACCGGCGGTGGCGGCGGACCGGTCACCATCACGCACGCTTTCGGCCAGACCACCATTCCCGAGCCACCCAAACGGGTGGTCAGCGCCGGCTTCACCGAGCAGGACGATCTGCTGGCGCTTGGAGTCGTGCCGGTCGCAGTGACCAACTGGTTCGGCGACCAGCCATTCGGGGTGTGGCCGTGGGCGCAACCCAAACTCGGTAACGCCAAACCCGTTATGTTGAACCTGGACAAGGGGATTCAGGTAAAGCGGATCGCCGGCTTGAAGCCTGACTTGATCGTCGCCACTGATGCCGGCGTCGACGATGACACCTATCAGAAGCTGGCCGCGATCGCCCCGACGATTCCGCAGTCGGACGGCGACGCATTCTTCGAGCCGTGGAAGGACCAGGCCACGACGATCGGCCGGGCCGTTTATCAGCCCGACCAGATGAAGTCCCTGATCAGCGGCGTCGACCAGACATTCGCCGCCGTCGCGGACAAGTATCCGCAATTCAAGAACAAGAGGGTGCTGCTGCTGCAGGGCAGGCTCCATCAGGACAACGTGGTCGCAACAACAGGGTGGCGCACCGAGTTTCTGACCCAGATGGGTCTGGCCATCGCCGACAGCATCAAACCGCTCGCCGTCGATCAGCAGCGCGCGTTCATTCCGCGCGACCAGATCAAGCCGGTCCTCGGTGCCGCCGATCTGCTGATCTGGATGACTGAAAACGATGACGATCAAGCGGCGCTGCTGACCAATCCCGACGTGGCGGCGCTGAAGGCCAACAGCGTGTTCACCACGAAGGATCAGGCCGGCGCCATCGCGTTCGCGTCGCCACTGAGCTACCCACTGGTGGCCGACCAGCTGCCCGCGCTGGTCGCCAACGTCCTGCACTAGAACCGTTTGCCTGAGCATGGATTAAGGCAGCTCTGGCAGTGCTCGAAATTCTGGTTTCACCAGGCCGCCAAGGGGTTACTGTCGAGTAATGAGCGTGGCGATGGATCTCGGCGTGACCAACACCGTTCTCGATTACGGCGACCAGGCACTGCTGCTTGAGTTCGACAACGCCACCGACGTATTGGCGTGGGCGGCTGCGTTACGCGAGGCCGCGCTGCCCGGTGTGCTCGACATCGTCCCGGCCTCGCGCACAGTGCTGCTGAAACTCGACGGCCCCCGGCAGCAAGCCGTCGTCCGTCGTCGACTACGCACCTTGCGGGTGGACGCCGGCACAGTGGCCACCGCCCCGGTCGAGCCCATGGTGATCGACGTCGTCTACGACGGCGCCGATCTCGCCGAAGTGGCCGACCGTACCGGCCTGACGACCGCACAGGTCATCAATGCCCATACGGCCACTCCCTGGCAGGTCGGATTCGGTGGATTCGCACCGGGTTTCGCGTACCTGGTCGGCGGTGACCGGCGACTGTCCGTGCCCCGGCGATCGGAGCCGCGGTCGTCGGTCCCGGCCGGTGCGGTGGGGTTGGCCGGTGAATTCACCGGAATCTACCCCCGTAGATCACCGGGCGGATGGCAGCTCATCGGCCACACCGATGTTGTGTTGTGGGACATCGACCGTCCGGATCCGGCGCTGCTGACGCCGGGCATGTGGGTTCAGTTCCGGGCCGCATAGCGGCACGACGCGCGAAGAGCCTGAAAGGAGAGCTACATGCCGACCTTGGAGATCTTGCGCACCGGACCGTTGGCCCTCGTCCAGGATCTGGGACGGGCGGGCTTGGCGCATATCGGCGTCACCCGGTCCGGCGCGGCCGACCGGCGTTCGCACACGTTGGCGAACCGGCTGGTGGCCAACCCCGACGACCGCGCCACCATCGAGGTGACGTTCGGTGGACTCTCCGCGCGCGTCCGTGGCGGCTCCGTCGACATTGCCGTGACCGGTGCCGACACAGATCCACGCGTCGACGGTATCTTGTTCGGCACCAACAGCATTCAGCACGTCCGGGATGGCGGGGTGATCTCGCTGGGTACTCCCTACACCGGTGTGCGCAGCTATTTGGCGGTACGTGGGGGTATCGACGTGACGCCGGTGCTGGGTTCACGCAGCTACGACGTGATGTCGGCGATCGGCCCGCTTCCGCTACAACCCGGTGACGTGCTGCCGGTCGGCGAACACACCGACGAGTATCCCGAACTCGACCAGGCTCCGGTGCCGCCGATCTCCAAACACCTGGTGGAACTGCTGGTGGTGCCCGGACCGCGCGACGACTGGCTCGTCGACCCCGACGCCCTGGTGCACACCATCTGGATGGTCTCCGACCGCAGCGACCGAGTGGGCATGCGCCTGGAGGGCCGCCCACTGCAGCACCGCTCACCCGATCGGGCGCTGCCCAGTGAGGGAGCCACCCGCGGGGCGATTCAGGTGCCGCCCAATGGCTTACCGGTGATCCTCGGTCCCGACCACCCCGTCACCGGCGGCTACCCGGTAGTCGGCGTGATCGCCCACCAAGACATCGACAGGGTTGCCCAGATACGGCCCGGCCAGTACGTGCGCCTGCACTGGTCGCGACCCAGGGCTGCGCGGATTTCTGCTTCGACTTCGATGGCGGTCGGCTAGCCCACCTGGTAGACCGGCAGTGTGCGCACCTTGGTCCACACCGCTCGCCTGGTTCACACCGCCGACCTCGACAGCGAGGCCAGGCAGCGCGCCTACGAGATGGTCAACGACGCGTTCGCCGGAGAGTTCACCGACACCGACTGGGACCACGCGCTGGGCGGGATGCATGCGCTCATCTGGCATCGCGGCGCGATCATCGCGCACGGAGCGGTTGTGCAACGACGGCTGGTCTACCGCGGCACCCCGCTGCGCTGCGGCTACGTCGAAGCCGTGGCCGTGCGCGAAGATTGGCGTGAGCAGGGGCTGGCAATCGCGATACTGGATGCCTGCGAGCAAGTGATCCGCGGCGGCTACCGGCTCGGTGCGTTGAGCTCATCAGACCGGGGCAGGCAGCTCTACACAATGCGTGGCTGGCTGCCATGGCGCGGCCCGACGTCGGTGCTGGCTCCTGCCGGCATGACACGGACACCCGACGATGACGGCTCGGTGTTTGTCTTGCCGGTCGGGATGGACCTGGACGCCACTGCGGCCCTGGCGTGCGACTGGCGCGACGGCGACGTCTGGTAACGGTTCTGGCTTACGCGTCAGCAATTGGTCGGTAATTCTTCCGAAATCTGACTGGCATACACAATTCATATGGTTCACGGCGCTGCGCCGACGCTGGCTGGCTACCGGGTGGCGGTGACGTCTGCACGGCGGTCCGCTGAGCTCTGCGCATTGCTGCGCCGGCATGGTGCCACCGTTGCCGGTGCGGCGGCGATCACCATGGTTGCTTTGCCCGACGATGACGAATTGCGCTGCAATACTGAAGCTTTGATTGCCAGTCCACCCGATATTCTGATCGTCACCACCCGCGTCGGATTTCGCGGCTGGATCGCCGCCGCCGAAGGGTGGCAGCTGGGCGGCCAGCTGGCGGCGGCGTTGTCCGGCGCTCGGATCGTGGCTCGGGGAGCGAAGGTCACCGGCGCATTACGCGCTGCCGGTTTGCCTGAAGAGTGGTCCGCAAAAACCGAATCGTCGCGTGAGGTCGTGAAATATCTGCGGCAATCCAGCATCGCCGGCTGCCGCGTCGCCGTGCAGCTGCACGGCGCAACCGAAAACTGGGATCCGTTTCCAGAGTTTCTCGATGAGTTGCGCGCCGATGGTGCGGACGTGGTCCCGATCCGGGTGTACCGCTGGAAACCGGTGCCCGTGGGCGGCCAGTTCGACCAACTGATCAAGCAGGTCGCCCAACGACAATTCGACGCGGTGAGCTTCACCTCGGCCCCGGCGGTGGCAGCGACACTGATGCGGGCCGCTGATCTCGGTATCACCGACCAGCTACTCACCGCGCTGCGCGCCGATGTGCGGGCAATGTGCGTGGGCCCGATCACCGCACAACCGTTGGCACGTCTGGGGATTCCGACGTCGTCGCCACAACGAATGCGATTGGCCGCGCTGGCCAGACATATCGCCGAGGAGTTGCCCGTGCTGCGGTCGCGTTCGTTGCAAGCGGCCGGCCATCGAGTCGAGATCCGCGGCTCGTCGGTGATGGTTGACGGCACGGTCCAGCCGTTGTCGCCGGCGGCAATGGCAATCCTGCGGGCCCTGGCTCACCGTCCCGGCGTCGTGGTCGCGCGCCGGGAACTGCTGCGGATTCTGCCGGGCAGCGCCAGCGATCCGCACGCCGTGGATACCGCGGTGCTGCGGCTACGGAAAGCCTTGGGCGACAGCAAGATTGTTGCGACGGTCGTCAAACGCGGTTACCGGCTGGCGATCGACGAAAGCTTCGACGCGACCCTGATCTGACCAGCTCCGGCGATCTCGCGACGTTCGCGCAGAGCGAACAGCCTGGTGGAACTTAAGCGTGGTCGACTCAGGTTTGTACCGGTAGGCCGACAAACGTCGGCAACCACCAAGTACGAGGAGATACCAATGAGCAACCTGACCCTGTGGTCACGACCCGCGTGGGATGTCGACCGCTGGATGCGCGACTTCTTTGGACCCGCCCCTGCGAGCGACTGGCTGAAGCCAGTAGCCGACGGGTTCACCCCCGCCGCCGAGATCGTCAAGGACGGCGAGGACGCGGTCGTCCGCCTGGAGCTGCCGGGCGTGGATGTCGAAAAGGACGTCAACGTAGAGGTCGAGCACGGCCGCCTGGTCATTCACGGTGAGCGCCGCGACGAGCACGCCGAGGAGAAGGACGGGCGCACGCTGCGCGAGGTACGCTACGGCTCGTTCCGCCGATCGTTCCGGCTGCCCGCGCACATCACCGGCGAGGCCATCTCGGCGTCCTATGACGCCGGCGTGCTGACCGTGCGGGTCACCGGTGCGTATGCCGGCACTCAGGCACAGCGCATCGAGATCACCAAGTAGCCGACTCGAATCCGGTGGTGCCCAACGGCTCCACCGGATTCGCGGCGTATCAGGCGAACGCCTGCTCAGCGTCGATACCGATCACTCGCAGCAGGTTCACCACTTTGCAGTCAAGCCCCTCACCGACTTTGGAGACCTCGTCGATGCCCAGACTGCCGAACGCGGGACCGGGCTGGTCCATGGTGAAAATCGCGTTGCCGTCGCCGTCGCTGTGCACCAGCATCCGCAGCGGCGCGTACAACATCGCTTTCGGGTCGTGGCGGAACATCGTCTCGGCGATGACGTGGTTGCCGATCAGATACTCGATCGCCTGGGTGTGATGCCCGGCGACAGTGAACAATTCGGTCGCGTCGATCTTGGCGTAGACCATCAATTCGTTCGGCGCGTTCCTCGCCGCGGCCGCCAGCACGTCATTCCAATCGCCGCCGGATTTGACGATGGCTAGAAGGGCCGCTCGGTCGAAGGGCGGCGCCGCCGTCTCCAGCGCGGCGATGAATTCAGCAAAGGGCACGCCGGTGGCGATGTCGACGCGGGTCATGGCGTGCTGTTCACGGTGAAAGCCGGTCATGACTGAAGGCAACCGCGGCCGCGCTCTGTTCATTCCGGCAACGTCCACTAGCCCCAGCGGGCCAAGATCTCCTTGGCCCGGATGCCCAAGGCCGCCTGCAGAAACGGCCCGAAGCTGATCCGCCCGACGCCCAGTGGGCCGAACGACGCGGGATCGTCCTGATCGGGTAAGGCGATCGCATTAACAGGAAGTGGGAGCTCAGAAGTCAAGCGCCGCAACGTCTCCTGATCATGGCGACCCACCGGATAGAGGACGTCGGCGCCGGCGGCTGCGGCCTTCTGCAACCGCGCCACCGCTCGCTCGACGCGGTCCGAATCGTCGCCATCCTTGCGTAGGAAGAGATCGGTGCGGGCGTTGATCACGAGGTGGACCCCGGCCTGGTCGGCGGCGGCGCGCAGCGCACCGACCAGTTCGGCATGTTCATCGGGCGATCGCAGCCGCTTGCCTTCGCTGTGCACGGTGTCTTCGATGTTCAGCCCCACCGCGCCCGCCCCGAGCAGCCCGTCGATCAGCCGCGACGCCGGCAGCCCGTAACCGGATTCGACGTCCACTGAGACCGGGACGTCCACCGCGGCGGTGATCTGCGCGACCCGGCTCAGCACGTCGCCGAACGACATGCCCTCGTTGTCGGGTTTGCCGATCGAGTCCGCGACGGGATGACTACCGACGGTCAACGCGGCGAAACCGGTATCGGTGGCCAGTCGTGCAGACCAGGCGTCCCACACCGTCGGCAGGATCACCGGGTTGCCCGGCCGATGCAGCGTCAGCAGCGTCGTCGCCTGGTCGGCCAATCTGCTCGATGTCGGCATGGCTGACCGCCTCCCGCCCGGCGAGCGTGGCCTGTCTCACGCCATCGCCATGTGCTGGATATTATCGGTTGCCGTAATGTGATCCATGACACCTTTATCGGTAAGGGAGATCCGTTGTCCAGCACTACTGAACTCGCTGAACTACACGAGCTCATCGGTGGCCTGCGGCGGTGCGCGACGTCGTTGCGGTCGCGATACCGCGACACTCCGGCGATGCGTCGGGTGTTGAACGACGTCCAGCGAATCCTCAACGACGTCGAGTTACTCGACATCGATGCCGGTGAGCTGGATTTGGCCCGCTACGCCGTGGACCAGCCTGGCGAGAAAATCGCGATTCCCGACACGCAATACGACAGCGAATTCTGGCGCGATGTCGACGACGAAGGTGTCGGCGGCCACAGTCGTTCCTGAGACACCCCCCGCGAGACTCGGTGCTCTCTGCTGTGGGTACTCTCCGACGAGGCCACGCGAAGAGGATCACAGCACATGAGCGCACCCACAGCGAACCGTTCTGCGTCCGGTGTCTTTTCACCCACCCGCGCCCACATCCAGCAACGGACGCTGCGTACCGACCGTTGGTGGGTGTCGCCGCTGCGGATCGACCTGGGCTTCGCCGCATTCGTCATCTACGCGACGGCGCGCGCATTCCAACGGAATTACTTCTTCGTCCCGAAATACCACTACCTGACGCCGTTCTACTCGCCGTGCGTCAGCAAGGCTTGCGGTGACGCCCACGACTTCTGGCCGCAGATCCTGCCGAATGTATGGTGGCTGCCGTTCGCGGCGTTGACGCTGCCGTTCCTGCTGCTGTTCCGGCTGACCTGCTACTACTACCGCGGCGCCTACTACCGCACGGTGTGGCAATCGCCCACCGCGTGCGCAGTGGCCGAGCCCCGCGTGCACTACAGCGGCGAGACCAAACTGCCGCTGATAATCCAGAACTCCCATCGGTATTTCTTCTACGTCGCCGGCATCATCTCGGTGATCAATACCTACGACGCGATCGTCGCGTTCCATTCCGCGGACGGACCCGGCGGATTCGGCTTCGGTCTGGGCAACGTGATCATGGTGGGCAATGTCATCATGCTGTGGGTCTACACGCTGTCCTGCCATTCGTGCCGGCATATCACCGGCGGGCGGCTCAAGCACTTTTCCAAACACCCTGTGCGGTACTGGATCTGGACTCAAGTAAGCAAGATTAATACGCGCCACAAGCAGTACGCGTGGATCACACTCGGCACGCTGATGCTCACCGACTTTTACATCGCACTGGTAGCCGGCGGCGTCATCCCGGACCTGAGATTTGTTGGCTGAGAAGGCCTTTCATGGATAGTAAAAAGATGAGCGAGGTTTCATGACTGAGGTCGAACGGCATTCCTACGACGTCGTCGTGATCGGTGCCGGCGGCGCAGGTTTGCGCGCGGTCATCGAGGCGCGGGAACGCGGCCTCAAGGTCGCTGTGGTCACCAAATCGTTGTTCGGCAAGGCCCACACGGTGATGGCCGAGGGCGGCTGCGCGGCCGCAATGGGTAACACCAACCCCAAAGACAACTGGAAGACCCACTTCGGCGACACGATGCGCGGTGGCAAGTTCCTCAACAACTGGCGGATGGCCGAACTGCACGCCAAGGAGGCCCCGGACCGGGTCTGGGAGCTGGAGACCTACGGCGCATTGTTCGACCGCCTCAAGGACGGCAAGATCAGCCAGCGCAACTTCGGCGGGCACACCTACCCGCGGCTGGCGCACGTCGGCGACCGCACGGGCCTCGAGCTGATCCGCACCCTGCAGCAGAAGATCGTCTCGCTGCAGCAGGAAGACCACGCCGAACTCGGCGACTACGAGGCACGGATCAAGGTCTTCGCCGAGTGCGCGATCACCGAGCTATTGAAAGACGGCTCAGAAAATGGGGGGCGGATCTCCGGAGCATTCGGTTACCACCGCGAAAGCGGTCGCTTCGTCTTGTTCGAAGCCCCGGCGGTGGTCATGGCCACCGGCGGAATCGGCAAGTCGTTCAAGGTCACGTCGAACTCCTGGGAGTACACCGGCGACGGCCACGCCCTGGCGCTGCGCGCCGGCGCGACGCTGATCAACATGGAGTTCGTCCAGTTCCACCCGACCGGCATGGTCTGGCCGCCCAGCGTGAAGGGCATCCTGGTCACCGAGGGTGTGCGCGGTGACGGCGGCGTGCTGAAGAACTCAGACCAGACCCGGTTCATGTTCGACTACATCCCGCCGGTCTTCAAAGGTCAGTACGCCGAGACCCCCGAAGAGGCCGACCAGTGGCTCAAGGACAACGACTCGGCCCGTCGCACACCGGACCTGTTGCCCCGTGACGAGGTCGCCCGCGCGATCAACTCCGAGGTCAAGGCCGGCCGCGGCAGCCCACACGGCGGTGTCTACCTCGACATCGCCTCCCGGTTGACTCCCGAGCAGATCAAGAAGCGGCTGCCGTCGATGTACCACCAGTTCAAGGAGCTGGCCGGAGTCGACATCACCAAAGAACCGATGGAAGTCGGGCCGACCTGTCACTACGTGATGGGCGGTATCGAGGTGGACGCCGACACCGGCGCGGCCACCGTCCCCGGGCTGTTCGCCGCGGGCGAGTGCTCCGGTGGCATGCACGGATCGAATCGACTCGGCGGCAACTCCCTGTCGGACCTGCTGGTCTTCGGCCGAAGGGCGGGCCTGGGCGCCGCGGACTATGTGCGGGCGCTGAGCAGCCGCCCGGCTGTTTCCGAGGACGCCGTCAACGCGGCGGCGAAACGAGCGCTGGCGCCCTTCGAAACCCCGACAAATGGCGCCACCGCAGAGAATCCGTACACATTGCAGCTGGAACTGCAGCAATCGATGAACGACCTGGTGGGCATCATTCGCAAGGCGGACGAAATGACCGAGGCGCTCAGTCGACTCGACACATTGCGCGAGCGGTTCAAGCACATCCACGTCCAGGGACACCGCGAGTACAACCCCGGCTGGAACCTCGCCCTCGACCTGCGCAACCTGCTGCTGGTCAGCGAATGTGTCGCCAAGGCAGCGCTGGAGCGCACCGAAAGCCGCGGTGGCCACACCCGCGACGACCACCCGTCGATGGACCCGTCGTGGCGCAAGGTCCTGTTGGTCTGCAAGGCCGCGGGCGGCGACGACGTGGTTCCCGACATCTCGGTGACGCACAAAGACCAGGTGCCGATGCGGCCCGACCTGCTCGAGGGTTTCGAGATCTCCGAGCTGGAGAAGTACTACACCGACGAAGAGCTGGCCGACCATCCAGGACGGAGAGGCTGATGACCTACAACGCAACCATGCGGGTATGGCGTGGCGACGAGTCCGGCGGCGGCTTGCAGGACTTCACCGTCGAGGTCAACGAGGGCGAAGTGGTGCTCGACATCATCCACCGCCTGCAGCAGACCCAGACGCCGGACTTGGCGGTGCGGTGGAACTGCAAAGCCGGCAAGTGCGGCTCGTGCTCGGCCGAGGTCAACGGCAAGCCCCGGTTGATGTGCATGACGAGGATGTCGACCTTCGCCGAAGACGAAGTGGTCACCGTGACGCCGATCCGGACGTTCCCCGTGATCCGTGACCTGGTCACCGATGTGTCGTTCAACTACGAGAAGGCCAGGGAAATACCGTCATTCGCGCCGCCGAAGGATCTACAGCCCGGCGAGTACCGGATGGCGCAAAAGGATGTGGAACGTTCTCAGGAGTTCCGCAAGTGCATCGAATGCTTCCTGTGTAACAACGTCTGCCACGTGATTCGTGACCACGACGACAACAAAGAAGCGTTCGCCGGTCCTCGCTTCCTGATGCGCATCGCGGAGCTGGAGATGCATCCGCTGGATACGCTCGACCGGCGCAACCAGGCGCAGGAAGAGCACGGCCTCGGATATTGCAACATCACCAAGTGCTGCACCGAAGTCTGCCCCGAAAGCATCAAGATCACCGACAACGCGTTGATTCCGATGAAGGAACGCGTGGTCGACCGGAAATACGATCCGGTGGTGTGGTTGGGCAACAAGCTGTTCCGTCGCTGACAAGCCGCCGGTGTTAATCCCCCGCTGATCGGGGTACCCGCCACCTAGCCCGTACGATCGGAAAGGCGGTGGGCATGGCTATAAAACAACCCGCCAGCGGCAACGATATTCGCACCGCGATCCGCGAACTCTCGGTTCGCGCCGAGCTCGCCCACAAGGAGGGACGCGAGCAGGACGCGGCGGAACTCGAGGGCCGCGTCCAGGGTTATCGAGACGAGCTCAGCAAGCGCCCATAGCGAAACAACTCAAGCGCCGAGACGGCGGAAGATGCTGCGGTGAAAGACGATTGGCGCGACGGTTGCGTCGACTTGGACATCACTGACCCGTAGCACCACAATGGTGTGGTCTCCGGCGGGGATGAGTTGCTCTATCGCGCTCTCCAGCCAGACGCTGGTGCCTTTGATGAATACCGCGCCACGGGTGTTGGATACCGTCTCCAACCCGGCGAACCGATCACCCGTCTTGGCAGCCAGCGCGCGTGCGGCGTCGTCGTGAGCCTCGCCCAGAACGCTGATACCCAGCGCGCGCACGTGCTTTAGTTTCGGCCAGGTCGTCGAGGTGTTCTGAACGCAGAAAGACACCAACGGCGGATCCAGCGACACGGGCACAAAAGTGCTGGCCGCCAAGCCTTCTCGGACCCCGTCAACCTCGGCCGCGATGGCGATCACGCCGGACGGGAAATGGCCGAATGCCTCGCGCAGCGACGACGGTGTCAGCTTCTCAGGTGTGTTCACCGGGCTTCATTCACATCGAGGAGGATTTTTGTATTGGTGACCCTACTCGCTCGACGAGTAGCCGTGCGCGGCGGCGACGTCGGGGTGAGCCCGCAACCGGCTCTTCCACGCGTTACGGCCGTACACCGAGAAGATCGGGTCGGACGGGTCCGCTCGCCGGCTCGCCTGCGCTGCCAGTTCCGGGGGCAACGACAAGGTCGGGAGCTGGGCGTCCAACCGCGGGTTGAAGAAGTACGGCACCGAGATCCGATCAGCGGCATGACGCAGGTTCACCCGGTGCTCGGTTGCCCGCAGATAGCCGCCGGTCGCCAGCTCCAGCAGCTCGCCGATATTGACGATGAATGCGCCATCGCGCAGGGGGACGTCGATCCAGTCGGCGGCGCCGCGACCCGGTCGCACCTGAAGCCCCTCGCTGCCCGGCTCCGCGAGCAGCAGCGTGAGCACGCCCGAGTCTCGATGCGCACCCACGCCCTGCGAGCGGGCCCCATCGGCCCTAGTCGCCGGATAGCGCACAACCTTGATCAGGGTGGCCGGCGTCTCGGCAAAGGCGGCGTCGAACACCTCCGGCGGACTGCCCAGTGACGCCGCCCAGTGCCGCAACAAGCTGCGGGCAACCGCGCCCAGCGCCGCGTCCCACTCGGCGATGATCCCCGGCAGCTCCGGCAACCCAGCCGGCCACTGGTTGGGGCCCTGCAACCACAGATAGTCGGGCTGGCCCGGGCCAGCGTCCATATCCGCGGGGGCGCGCTCGGGTCCGATGTCGATCTGCTCACGCCAGTCCACTTCGCCGCCGGTCAGTTCCCCACCCAGCCGGGTGTAACCGCGGAAATGCGGGCTGCGCACCATCGCGACGGCGTCCTTCGCCACCTGCGGCAGCGCGAACAGTCGTCGCGCCGCCGCCAGCACCCGGTCGGTCAGCTCCGCGGAGACGCCATGGCCGATCAGGTAGAAGAAGCCCACTTCGTGGGCCGCCTCGCGCAGGCGCTCCCGCAGTTGGCCAGGAGGGTGGCGCAGGTCCACCTCGGGCAGCGTGGTGACGGTTGACACAATTGCCACCTACCCATTATCTCCGCAGGTGAAGCGGTATGCGATGGTCTCGATCAGCACGAACCCAACCAGTTGGTTAATTAGGCAATGAAATTTAGCTCACACTTGGTTGCGTCAGGTTACCGATGGGTATAGCTTAACGGTGTTACTGGTGGGTAACTTAGCCTTAGTACCCAACCATAAGTGGCGTTCTCATCGAGGAGGAACCAGTGAGCCACTACAAGAGCAATGTCCGTGACCAGGTATTCAACCTGTTCGAGGTGTACGGCATCGACCAAGTATTCGGCGAAGGCGACTACACCGACCTTGACACCGATACCGCCCGCGAGATGTTGACCGAGATGAGCCGGCTGGCCGAAGGCCCCGTCGCCGACTCGTTCGTCGAGGGTGACCGCAATCCCCCGGTATTCGACCCCGAGACGCACTCGGTCACGCTGCCCGACAGCTTCAAGCAGTCGGTGCACGCGGTGATCGAAGCCGGCTGGGACAAGGTCGGTCTGGACGAAGAGCTGGGTGGCATGCCGATGCCCAAGGCGATGCTGTGGGCGCTGCACGAGCACCTGCTCGGCGCCAACCCGGCGGTGTGGATGTACGCCGGCGGTGCGGGATTCGCCCAGATCTTCTACAACCTGGCCACCGAAGAGCAGAAGAAGTGGGCCATCATCGCTGCTGAGCGCGGCTGGGGCTCGACCATGGTGCTCACCGAGCCGGACGCCGGCTCGGACGTGGGCGCCGGCCGGACCAAGGCCATCCAGCAGGACGACGGCTCCTGGCACATCGACGGCGTGAAGCGCTTCATCACGTCCGGCGACTCCGACGACATGTTCGAGAACATCTTCCACCTGGTGCTGGCCCGCCCCGAAGGCGCCGGTCCGGGCACCAAGGGTCTGTCGTTGTTCTTCGTGCCGAAGTTCTTGTTTGACTTCGAGACCGGCGAGCTGGGCGAGCGCAACGGCGTCTTCGTCACCAACGTCGAGCACAAGATGGGTCTGAAGGTCTCCGCCACCTGTGAACTGACCTTCGGTCAGCACGGCGTTCCGGCCAAGGGCTGGCTGGTCGGCGAGGTGCACAACGGCATCGCGCAGATGTTCGAGGTCATCGAGAACGCCCGCATGCTGGTCGGCACCAAGGCCATCGCGACGCTGTCCACCGGCTACCTCAACGCCCTGGCCTACGCCAAGGAGCGCGTGCAGGGTGCCGACCTGACCCAGATGACCGACAAGACCGCGCCGCGGGTGACCATTACGCATCACCCGGACGTGCGTCGCAGCCTGATGACCCAAAAGGCCTACGCCGAGGGCCTGCGGGCGCTGTACCTCTACACCGCGACCTACCAGGACGCAGCGGTCGCCAAGGCACTGCACGGCGTGGACGCCGACCTGGCGGTCAAGGTCAACGACCTGATGCTGCCGGTGGTCAAGGGTGTCGGCTCTGAGCAGGCCTACGCCAAGCTCACCGAGAGCCTGCAGACCTTCGGTGGGTCCGGCTTCCTGCAGGACTACCCGATCGAGCAGTACATCCGCGACGCCAAGATCGACTCCCTCTACGAGGGCACCACGGCCATCCAGGCGCAGGACTTCTTCTTCCGGAAGATCGTCCGCGACAAGGGTGTGGCGCTGGCCCACGTGTCGGGGCAGATCGAGGAGTTCATCAACAACGAGTCCGGCAACGGCCGGCTGAAAGCGGAGCGGGCCCTGCTGTCCACCGCCCTGGCCGACGTGCAGGCGATGGCCGCGACGCTGACCGGCTACCTGATGGCCGCGCAGGACGACATTTCCAGCATCTACAAGGTGGGGCTGGGTTCGGTGCGCTTCCTGATGAGCGTCGGCGACCTGGTCATCGGCTGGTTGCTGCAGCGTCAGGCCGCGGTGGCCCTGGAGGCGCTGGACGCGGGCGTGAGCGACACCGACCGGGCCTTCTACGAGGGCAAGATCGCGGTCGCGTCGTTCTTTGCGAAGAACTTCCTGCCGCTGCTGACCAGCACCCGCGCGGTGTTGGACACCCTCGACAACGAGGTTATGGAGCTCGACGAAGCAGCGTTCTGACCCGGGAAACTGACAGCAAATCCCCCGCCTAAGACGGGGGATTTTGCGTTCGGGTGAAGAGAGAAGGGGCCGCCGCGGGATCCCCTCATTCCATCGGCGGCCCCCCTCGACCGACGCCTGGGAACAGGCCAACGGCCGATTCAAGGACGCCCCGCGCTGCCATCGGGTCGGGGGGTCGGACGACAACACGGAGCTATCCAAGGCCCCGGATACCCGGCCGGCGCCGCAGCTAAACGGCGCCCGTCAGGCTTCCAGAATGGCGGCGACGCCTTGGCCGCCCGCGGCGCAAATCGAGATCAGCCCGCGCACCGGTTTGCCCTGCTTGGCCTTCGCTTCCGACAGTTGCTTCGCCAACTGCGCGAGGATCCGACCGCCGGTGGCGGCGAACGGGTGACCGGCCGCCAGCGAGGACCCGTTGACGTTGAGCTTGGACCGGTCGATGGACCCGAGCGCGGCGTCCAAGCCCAGGCGCTCTTTGCAGTACTCCTCGGACTCCCAGGCCTGCAGGTGCGCCAGCACCACCGAGGCGAACGCCTCATGGATTTCGTAGAAGTCGAAGTCCTGCAGGCTCAGCCCGTTACGCGCCAGCAGGCGCGGCACCGCATACGTCGGCGCCATCAGCAGGCCATCGGTGCCGTTGACGTAGTCCACCGCTGCCGTCTCGGCGTCGACGAAGTAGGCCAGCGGCGTCAGCGAGTGCTCGGCGGCCCAATCTTCGCTGGCCAGCAATGCCACCGAGGCACCGTCGGTCAGCGGGGTCGAGTTGCCGGCGGTCATGGTGGCGTCACCGGACTTCACCCCGAACACCGGCTTGAGCTTGGCTAGCTTCTCCACCGACGCGTCCGGCCGCAGGTTGTCGTCGCGGTACAAGCCCAGGAACGGCGTGACGAGGTCGTCGAAGAAGCCACGGTCGTACGCGGCGGCCATGTTGCGGTGGCTGGCCGCGGCCAGCTCGTCCTGGTCGACGCGCTTGATGCCCATCTGCTTGGTGGTGATGGCCTGGTGTTCGCCCATCGACAGCCCGGTGCGCGGCTCGCTGTTCACCGGGATCTCCACCCCGAGGCTGGCCGGAAGCTTGCCGACCAGTTTGAGCCGCTCGAGGTTGGACTTAGACCGACGCAGTCCCAGCAGCGTGCGGCGCAGGTTGTCGCCCAAGCCAATTGGCGCATCGGAGGTGGTGTCCACCCCACCGGCGGCGGCGACCTCGTAGCGGCCGGCGGCGATGCCGTCGGCGGCCGCGACCGCGGCCTGCAACCCGGTGCAACAGGCCTGTTGCAGGTCGAACGCCGGCGTGTAGGACGACAGGGCGGAGCCGAGCACACATTCGCGCATCAGGTTGAAGTCGCGGCTGTGCTTGAGCACCGCGCCGCCGATCACCGCGCCCAGGCGCTCACCCCCAAGACCGAACCGGTCGACCAGCCCGCCCAGGGCGGCGGTGAACATGTCCTGGTTGGACGCCTCGGCGTAGGCACGGTCCGAGCGCGCGAACGGGATTCGATTGCCACCGAGCACCGCGACGCGGCGCAATGAACTTTCAGAAGTCACGCTTATCTCCGTCGGCTAGGGGTTATCCGCGATAAGTACCCAGGACCCATACTACCTACTGTTCTTACTCTAGAGTAAGTTCGCTCCCGATACGGTAGTCGGCAGACACGCTCGATATGGAAGGCAGCCCAGTGGCCCCGAAGGTTTCACCTGATCTATTGTCCCAAGTCGTCAACTCCGGGCCCGGCTCGTTTCTCGCTAAGCAACTGGGCGTTCCACAGCCCGAGAAACTGCGGCGTTACCGGGTCGGCGATCCGCCGCTGGCCGGATCACTGCTGATCGGCGGTGACGGCCGGGTTGTCGAACCACTGCGCGCGGCGCTGGACAAGGACTACGACGTGGTGGGCGCCAACCTCGGTGGCCGCTGGGCCGATTCGTTCGGCGGGCTGGTTTTCGACGCCACCGGCATCACCGCGCCGCGCGGGTTGACGGCGCTGCATGACTTCTTCACTCCGCTGCTGCGCAACATCGGCCACTCCGGTCGCGTCGTCGTGGTGGGCACCACCCCTGACCACGCCAGGAGCACCGACGAGCGGATCGCGCAGCGCGCGCTGGAAGGCTTCACCCGCTCGCTGGCCAAGGAACTGCAAAAGGGCGCCACCGCGGCGCTGGTCTACCTTTCACCCGACGCCAAACCTGCCGCCACTGGCCTGGAATCGACCCTGCGGTTCCTCCTGTCGGCCAAATCCGCCTATGTGGACGGGCAGGTTTTCTATATCGGCGCCGCCGACTCCACCCCGCCGGCCGACTGGGACCGGCCGCTGGACGGCAAGGTGGGCATCGTGACCGGCGCCGCACGGGGCATAGGCGCCACGATCGCCGAGGTATTCGCCCGTGACGGGGCCCGGGTCATCGCGATCGACGTCGACGCTGCTGCCGAAGCACTGGCAGAGACCGCCACCCGCATCGGTGGGACGGCCCTGACCCTCGACGTCACCGCAGACGACGCCGTCGACCGGATCACCGAGCACCTGCGCCAGCATTACGACGGACGGGCCGACATTCTGGTCAACAACGCCGGGATCACCCGTGACAAGCTGTTGGCCAACATGGATGACGCCCGCTGGAACGCCGTTCTTTCGGTCAACCTGCTTGCGCCGCAACAACTTACCCAGGGGCTAGTGGGCAACGGCAGCATCGGCGACGGTGGTCGGGTGATCGGGCTGTCGTCGATGGCCGGTATCGCGGGCAACCGCGGGCAAACCAACTATGCCACCACCAAGGCGGGCATGATCGGCCTCACTCAGGCACTGGCACCGGAGCTCGCCGAGAAGGGCATCACGATCAACGCTGTCGCACCGGGATTCATCGAAACCCAGATGACCGCGGCCATTCCGCTGGCCACCCGCGAAGTGGGTCGCCGGATGAACTCACTTTTCCAGGGCGGACAACCGGTGGACGTCGCCGAGACCATCGCCTACTTCGCCAGCCCCGCATCAAACGCTGTGACGGGCAACGTCATCCGTGTCTGCGGCCAGGCTATGCTGGGTGCCTAGGTGATCCAGTGACCCAACCAAGCGGCCTTAAAAACCTGCTGCGCGCTGCGGCCGGAGCGTTGCCGTTCGTGCCACGCAACGACCACCTGCCCAGCAGGACGCTGACGGTCGAGGACGTGCCCATCGACCGCGGGAACGTAGCCGAATACGCCGCAGTCACCGGACTGCGGTACGGCGACACCGTGCCGTTGACCTATCCGTTCGCGTTGACGTTTCCAACGATGATGTCACTGGTGACCGGATTCGACTTCCCCTTCGCCGCAATGGGATCCGTCCACACCGAGAACCACATCACGCAACACAGGCCGATCAAGGTGACCGACACGGTGAACATCGCGGTACACGCCGAGAACCTGCGTGAACACCGTAAGGGCCTACTGGCCGACCTGGTGACCGACGTCAGCGTCGGCAACGACCTGGCGTGGCATCAGGTGACGACCTTCCTGCATCAACAACGCACCAGCTTGTCCGACGAACCCAAGCCACCGCCGCAGAAACAGCCCAAGCCGCCACCGCCGAAGGCCATCCTGCGAATCACGCCGGGCCAAATTCGCCGCTACGCCGCCGTCGGTGGCGATCACAATCCGATCCATACCAACCCCATCGGGGCCAAGTTGTTCGGCTTCCCGACCGTCATCGCACACGGAATGTTCAGCGCCGCAGCAGTATTGGCGAATCTAGAAGCCGGACTCCCCGACGCCGTCACGTATTCGGTGCGGTTCGGCAAGCCGGTGGTGCTGCCCGCCAGCGCGGGACTCTACGTCGATCAGGTCCAGGACGGCTGGGATATCAGCCTGCGGAATCTCGCCAAAGGGTATCCACATCTGACCGGCACGCTGCGGAGGCACTAGCCGGGATCGCGATCGACAAGTCGCCGAATCCCGTACGCGCCGAGGGCAGTAGTCAGAAAAACCAGTAACAGCCAGAGCGGCGGGCGGGCGAGTTCCCACACGAAGATCGCGGCCCAAAACGGCGTACCTTGAGTGATCGCGAGGACGCCTGCTGCGCCGGCCAACGAAATTGCCGGAATATGGAAGTGGGTTCCTGCCGCCGCGTTAATGATCAGTACGAACAGCGTCCCGGCTGCGGCGCCGGTTGCCAACGCGGGGGTGAGCATGCCGCCCGTCGCGCCGGCGCGCAAAAACACCGCCGTCAGAACGGGTTTCAGAACCAAGACGGCCGCCGCCGTCGTCAGCGTCATCCCGCTGGCCAGGGTCGCGCTCAGGATCGATTTTCCGTTACCCGGCAGTTCGGCCCACCAGTGCGAGCCGACACCGATCAACAGCCCCGCGCCGGCCATCGCCGGTATCAGCAGCCAGGATCGGCCCAGCGCGGCTCGCTGTGCGGCTGCCATCAGGCGATTGAACGCGAATCCCACCACAAAAGTCAGCGGTGCCAGCACCAGCGCATAGCCGATCAGCAGGTAGGGCAAGCGCAAGTTGGGCCAGACAAGAATCGGCTGATCGTGGGTGACATACGAGGAAATCGAGACCGCCAAGCTCGAGGTGATCAAGGCCGCACCCACCGCTCGAGGGTGCCAGGTCTTCATAACGATGCGCAGTGTGAACAGCGCACCACCGAGTGGCACCGCATACACCGCACCGAGGCCGGCGCCGGCCGCACACGCGAGCAGGATCTCACGGTCCCGAACCGACAGCCGTTTCAGCCATCCAGTCGCGAAATCGCCCAGCGCCGCTGCGAGTTGTCGTGGAGCAGCCTCCCGACCCAGCGATGCACCGGAGCCAACGATCAGCACCTGCAGTGCCGCGTCGACGCTGAAGGGCAGCAGGCGTATCCGCTCGCCGCGGGCGATGGCGTCAGACAGCGGCGGGATCTTGGTTCTGGTTCGCAATGCCCACCAGCCCAGCCCAGCCAGCGCTGCACCGATCATCGGCCCCACGGCTCGACGAACCGGACGGCTGCCGGTAACCCCCTCCAGCAGCGAACCGAAAGTGTAGTGGTAGGTGAGATGTTCGATGAAGCGCAGCGACAGCGTCGTCGCCAATCCGGCAACCCCGGCCAGCAGCCCGACAATCACCAAACCGCACAGGAAGTCGACGTTGCGGCGGTTCACGGCGTGGATCGGCCTATCTGCGGCTAGCCCGGCCCAGCGGCGGTTTCGGCCGCGTCCCGATCGGACGGCACGCCCTTGAGGCCACGCCAGAACAGGTTGATCATCAACTCGGCCGCTTCGTCGACGTCGGTATCGCCGGTACTGAGCCGGGTGGCGATCGCCTCGCCGGCCCCCACCAGCGCGACGGCCATCATCTCGAAATCAGCGTCTGGTCCGGGATTTCGGGTACCCGACTGCAGCAGCCGGGCGACCAGGGCGATGATCCGCTCACGCCCCTCGCGCACGGTGTGGGCGAACGCCTGCGAGCTGGTGGCCTGGGTGTACATCACCAGCCACGACGCGCGGTTTTCGTCGATGTAGCGCATGAACGCCAAGATGGCGTTGCGCAGCAGGTCTTTTGGGCTCTGCTCGAGATTGATGTCCTCGCGCACACCGTCGATGAATCGGGTCATCTCGCGGTCCAGGCAGGCGCCGAACAATTCCTCCTTGGAGCCGTAATACAGGTACAGCATCGGCTTGGAGATCTCCGCCTTGGCCGCGATCACATCCATCGACGTCTCGTGGTAGCCGTTGATGGAGAACATCTCGACAGCGGCATCCAGCATCTGCTGTTCGCGCACAGCACGGGGTAACCGCTTGGTACCACCTGCCATGCTGTCCCCTTCTGGCCACGGCACTCGCGAAATTGCCTGCCTTCAGGGTAAGCAATGCGTATACGCGCCGCCGCGTTTACGGCCCGCAGTCCGGTTTCGGGCCTTTCACCTTCGCCACCCGCAGCACCGAGGCATCAACCGCGGGCATCGTCAACTCCCCTGCGGCCAACGCCTTCTCCAGACGATCCAGCACGGCGGGCACCTCGTCGGTGGTGACCCACAGCGCGACGTCGGTGCCGGCCTGCAGGGCGCGCAACACCGCTTCCGGCACGCCGTAGCGCTGGTTGATCGCGGCCATGCTGGACAGGTCGTCGCTGAACACCGGGCCGTCGAAGGCCGGGGCGTTGTACCCGGTTCCGGTGCGCAACAACTGGATGGCGGCCTTGCTGAGGCTGGCCGGTTGATCGCCGGTCAGGCCGGGCACCAGCAGATGCCCGATCATCACGCCGACCGGCGAGGCGGACACCAGGTTCCGGTAAGGCACCAGATCGGTGTTCTGCAACGCCTCGAGCGGCGGCGTGGTCACTTCGCCGGTGTGCGAGTCGCCGGACCCGTGCCCGTGGCCGGGAAAGTGCTTTAGCACCGGCAGCAGCCCGGCATCACGCAGACCCCGCGCATATGCACCGGCGTACGCGGTGACCACGGCCGGATCCGCGCTGAACGACCGGTCGCCGATCACGCCGTCGGGAGCGTCGGTGACGTCGACCACCGGGGCGAAATCGATGGTGATGCCCAGTCCACGCATCTTGTGACCACGGTCAAGCGCGATGCCGTAGACCTCGTCGGCGGTGTGCGTCTGGGCCAGGACCCGCGCCGACGGCGCCGGTCCGATCAGCGAGGACAGCCGCGCCACCCGGCCACCCTCCTCGTCGACGCTGATCGCCACCGGCAGTGCCGTGCTCGCACTCAAGGTCTTGACCATGCCGTTCGACAACATAGACAGGTCAGTCCAACTGCCGATGAAGATGCCGCCGACGTGGTGGTCGGTCACGACGGCTTTGGCGTCGTCGCCGTTGCGCACCCCGACCATCAACAGCTGAGCCAGCTTGTCGCGGGTGGACATCGCGGCCAGCATCGCCGCGGGGTCACCGCACGCCGGCTTGGCAGGCGGGATCGCCTTGGCCGGCGACGAGCTGGCCGGTGCGGACTTGGGCCGTTCGGAGGTGTGGCCACACCCCACCATCAGCGCCGTGACGGCGGCGAACAGGGCCAGAACGCGCGGGAAACCCATCAGGCCATGCTGTCATGGCCCGACCTGCTTGCGGCTAGCGGCCGCGACCTTCTGCTCTGCTAGGTTGGGCAGCGATGAATCGCTTCGTTGCGCCCGCCGCCGCCAGCGTCGTGGTCGGTCTGCTGCTGGGCGCAGCGGCGATCTTCGGGATCACGTTGATGGTGCAGCAGGACACCAAACCACCGCTTCCCGGAGGCGACCCGCAGTCGTCGGTGCTCAACCGGGTTGAGTACGGCAACCGCAGCTAGCCGCCGCCGGGTGACGATGCGGGCCGGGGAACGGCCCGTTGAGGAGCCGGGCAATCATGGGACCAGTCGGGCCGAACCGGGCCCCGCTGAGGTCATGCCGTCCCTGTCGCGACGCTGGTTGTGGATGGTCGCGGCGGTCGCGCTGACGTTGAGCTTCGCCGCGTCGCCCGGGCGGATTTCGCCCGACACCAAGCTCGACCTGACCGCCAACCCGCTGCGCTTCCTGGCCCGGGCGACCAACTTGTGGAACAGCGAACTGCCGTTCGGGCAGGCGCAGAACCAGGCGTACGGCTACCTGTTTCCGCATGGGACATTCTTTTTGGCCGGTCACCTGTTGGGGCTGCCCGGCTGGGTGACCCAACGGCTGTGGTGGGCGTTGCTGCTGACCGTCGGTTTCTGGGGGTTGCTGCGGGTCGCTGAGGCGCTCGGTATCGGCAGCCCGGCATCGCGCGTGATCGCGGCGACGGCGTTCGCGCTCTCGCCCCGGGTATTGACCACGTTGGGGTCGATCTCGTCGGAAACCTTGCCGATGATGCTGGCGCCGTGGGTGCTGCTGCCCACGATTGCAGCGCTGCGCGGCCATACCCACCGAGCCGACCGGTCACTGCGCCGGCTCGCCGGGCAGGCCGGGGTGGCCGTGGCGCTGATGGGAGCGGTCAACGCGATCGCGACATTGGCCGGCTGCCTGCCCGCGGTGATCTGGTGGGCCTGTCACCGGCCCAACCGCCGGTGGTGGCGCTACACCGCGTGGTGGCTGCTTTCGCTGGCGTTGGCGATGACGTGGTGGCTGGTGGCGCTGATCCTGATGGCCCGGATCAGCCCGCCTTTTCTGGATTTCATCGAATCGTCGCGGGTGACGACGCAATGGTCGTCGCTGGTCGAAGTGCTGCGCGGCACCGACAGCTGGACCCCGTTCGTGGCGCCCGACGCGACCGCGGGTGCCCCGCTGGTCACCGGATCGGTCGCCATCCTGGCCACCTGCCTGGTGGCGGGCGCCGGATTGGCCGGGCTCGCGATGCCAGACGTACCGGCGCGGGGACGGCTGGTGACGATGCTGCTGGTCGGGGTGGTACTGCTGGCCGCCGGATACAGCGGCGGGCTGGGCTCTCCGCTGGCGCATCACGTGCAGGCTTTCCTGGACGCCGCCGGAGCGCCGCTGCGCAACGTGCACAAGCTGGAGTCGGTGATCCGGATCCCCATCGTGCTGGGCCTGGCTCAGGTGCTGGGCCGGATCCCACTCCCGGGAACCGCGCCGAGAGCCGAGTGGATCCACGCGTTCGCTCACCCGGAGCGCGACAAGCGTATCGCGGTCGCGATCGTCATCTTGACCGCCCTGATGGCCGGCACCTCGCTGGCCTGGACGGGTCGGATCACCCCGCCCGGAACGTTCAGCGCGATACCGCGGTATTGGCATGACGCCGCCGACTGGCTATCAGAACACAACACCGGGAGACCGACCCCGGGCCGCGTGCTGGTGGTTCCCGGAGCGCCGTTCGCCACCCAGGTGTGGGGCACCAGCCACGACGAACCGCTGCAGGTTCTCGGCGACAGCCCGTGGGGGGTTCGTGACTCGATCCCGTTGACCCCGCCGCAAAACATTCGGGCGCTGGATTCGGTGCAGCGTCTCTTCGCGGCCGGTCGACCCTCCGTCGGATTGGCCGATACGCTTGCCCGTCAAGGTATTTCGTACGTCGTCGTGCGCAACGACCTGGACCCTGACACGTCGCGTTCGGCCCGACCGATTCTGGTGCACCGGGCCATCGCGGGATCGCCGCGCCTGGCGAAGGTCGCGCAGTTCGGCGCACCGGTCGGGCCCGGCCCGGTGTCGGGATTCATCGCCGACAGCGGGTTGCGGCCCCGCTATCCCGCCGTGGAGATCTACCGCGTTGACACAGAAGCCACAGCCACCGGCAATCCCGCCGCTCCCTACCTGACCGACACCGACCAGCTGGCCCGCGTCGACGGCGGGCCGGAAGTGCTGTTGCGCCTCGACGAACGGCGTCGTTTAGCCGGCCAGCCTCCGCTGGGCCCGGTGCTGATGACCGCCGATGCCGAACGCGCAGGTCTGGCAACACCGGTCGTTACCGTCACCGATACGCCGGTGGCCCGGGAAACCGATTACGGCCGAGTCGATGACCACTCTTCGGCGATCCGGGCCGTCGGCGACGCTCGGCGCACCTTCAACCGGGTGCCCGACTACCCGACGCCGGGTGCGCAAACCGTCTACGGCGCCTGGATCGGCGGCCGGCTGACGGCGTCCAGTTCGTCGTCGGACGCCACGGCGCTGCCTGACGTCGCTCCGTCGACCTCGCCCGCCGCCGCCATAGACGGCGATTCGGCGACCGCGTGGGTGTCCAACGGGCTGCAGTCCGCCGTCGGTCAATGGCTTCAGGTGGATTTCGACCATCCGGTGACCAACAGCGTCATCACCATCACGCCCAGCGCGACCGCCGTCGGCGCACAGGTCCGCAGGGTCGAGGTGGCCACTGCCAACGGCACCACGACGCTGAGGTTCGACGAGGCCGGCAAACCGATTACCGCGGCGCTGCCGTACGGCGAAACCCCGTGGGTGCGGATCACCGCGATCGCCACCGACGACGGCTCAGCCGGGGTGCAGTTCGCGATCACCGACTTGTCGATCACCCAGTACGACGCGTCCGGGTTCGCGCATCCGGTTGGCTTACGCCACACCGCGCTGGTTCCGGGGCCCCCGCCGAACGCGGCCGTCGCGCGGTGGGACCTGGGCTCCGAGCTGCTCGGACGGCCGGGCTGCGCTGAGGGGCCAGGGAGCCCGGTGAGCGTCCAGTGTGCGGCCTCGATGGCGCTGACGCCGGAAACACCAGTAACGTTCAGCCGCACACTGACTGTGCCCCAACCTGTTTCGATGCTGCCGACGGTGTGGGTGCGCGCGCGGCCAGGACCCAAACTTGCCGACTTGATCGCAGAACCGGACACCGCTCGGGCGCGCGGCGACTCCGATCTGGTCGACGTGCTCGGCTCGGCGTATGCGGCCACCGACGGTGATCCGGCCACCGCGTGGACTGCACCGCAGCGGGTGGTACAGCACAAGACGCCGCCGACGCTCACCCTCACCTTGCCCCGGCCAGCCGAGGTCACCGGGGTGCGGCTGGTGCCCAGCCGGTCGTCTGTGCCCACGCACCCGACCATGGTCGCCGTCGACCTCGGGGACGGTCCGCAGGTCCGCGAAGTGAACGGGCCGCAAAGCCTGCCGCTGAAATCCCGCGTCACCGACACCGTCACGGTCAGCCTGCTGGACTGGGATGACGTCATCGACCGCACCGCGCTGGGCTTCGATCAGCTGAAACCGCCCGGACTGGCCGAGATCAGCGTGCTCGGCGCCGACGGCAAACCGATCGCACCCGCCGATGCCGCGCGCAACCGCACCCGTGCGGTCAACATCGACTGCGCGAACGGACCGGTCATCGCGATCGCCGGCCGGTTTGTGCACACCTCGATCCAGACCACGGTCGGTGCGCTGCTGGACGGCGCGCCGGTGGCCGCCCAACCATGCGACCGGCAGCCGATTGCGTTGCCAACCGGTCAGCAGGAGC
Organism: Mycobacterium sp.; assembly: GCA_035506875.1. Classification (GTDB taxonomy): domain Bacteria; phylum Actinomycetota; class Actinomycetes; order Mycobacteriales; family Mycobacteriaceae; genus Mycobacterium. The sequence goes on along the minus strand of DATJOR010000051.1, from coordinate 18,100 downwards.
TATTGGTCAGTCCCGGGCCACAATTCGTCGTCGACGGCGCACAGCTATCCGGACCACTCGCGGCCGAATCACCCAGTGCTACAACCACACCCGCTGCCACCGGCGCATGGGGCCCGGGCCGCCGCGAGGTTCGTGTGCCGGCAACGACATCGTCGCGGGTCTTGGTTGTGCCGGAGAGCATCAACCCCGGTTGGGTCGCACACACCAGCACCGGGACCCGGCTCATCCCGGTGGCTGTCAACGGCTGGCAGCAGGGCTGGGTGCTGCCGGCGGGAACGTCGGGCACCATCACGCTGACGTTTGCGCCCAATTCGCTTTATCGCGCCGGGCTGGCCGGCGGGCTGGCGCTGCTGCCGCTGCTGGCCTTGATCGCGTGGTGGCCACCGCGCCGGCGACCCCGCGACGACCCTCCCGCCCGACCGTGGGCGCCCGGCGCGTGGGCGGTGCCGGTAGTGCTGGCGGCCGGGGCGGTGATCGCCGGAGTGGCGGGCGCTTTAATGTTCGGCGCCGCGCTCGGGCTGCGGTGGGCCCTGCGCAACCGGCCGCGACGGCGTGACGCGGTCACGGTGTGGTTGAGCGCGGGCGGGCTGATCCTGGCCGGCGCGGCGCTGTCCCGCCATCCGTGGCGTTCGGTCGACGGTTATGCCGGTCATTCCGCGGGCGTGCAACTGCTGGCGTTGATTTCCCTTGCGGCGCTCGTAGCTTCGGCGACGACGTGGCACAAATCCGCGCGATAAGCAATTCGGTGAGCCACCGACTTGTGGCCAATCTTCAAGGCTGTTACCGGATAACACGTGACGTTGCCGGTGGCCGATATCGATCGATGGAACGCCGAGTCAGTGCGGGCGGTGTTCCACGCGGCCAACGCCCGCGGGCACACCACGCTGGAGGCATCACGCCAACTGGGCACGCTGTCGGTGTTCGACACGTGGGAGGGCGCAACCGCCGAGGCCCGCAAGCACACCAACGCCGCAATCCGCCAAGACCTCGACGCGCACGGCAACGAGTCACTGGCGGTGGCCCGCGCCGCGGGCAAGGCTGCCGACGGCATCGACAGGGTGCAGTCCGAGTTGCGCACGCTGCGCCGCGATGCCGAAGAACTGCAGATGACCATCGACGCGCTGAGCAACAAAGTAAGGCCGAGCTCGACGTTCAACGGCCCGCCGACAGCAGCACTGATCGCCGAAATGCAGCTGCAGCCACGGCTGGACGCAATCATGGCCGAGGCCAACGCAATCGACGCCGAGCTGGCAACGGCGATCAACATGGCCGACGGCGACGCGCCCGTCCCGCCGGGACCGCACGACAATCGTCCGACCATTCAGGCATCGCTGTCCGAGCCGCTGCCCGAAGACCCGAACAAGTTCAACGAGTTGTGGAATCAGCTCACCCCAGAAGAAAAGGACTGGCTCTACCGCCGAGACCCCGACATCGGCAATCACGCCGGAATGCCTTGGAATCCAACGGATCACCTGGGAAAGGACCACTACAACCGGCTGCACCTGCGGGAGCTGGCGCAACAGACCGAAGCCGACGTCGACCGGATGCAGCACAGCCTTGACGCGATGACGGCCGGCCGCAATGTCGACGACGGCGCGCTCTACGCGTTGCAATCACAGCTAGCGGCGGCTCGGCGCAACCTGGCGGGATATCAGGCGGTACAGGCCGATCTGGACCGCACCGACGGGGTGAATCGGTTGTTGGGATTCCTCGATGACTCCGGCCGCGGCGCGGTTGCCATCGGGAACCCGGACTACGCCAAGCGCAACGGAATATTCATCCCCGGCACCGGCCAGGACCTGGCCCGGCTACCGTTCAGCGATGCACGAGCGGTGGCGATGTACAACGCGGCGCGGGCGGCGGACAAGGCTCTTGGCGCCGAGGATGTGTCGATCACGACGTGGATGGGTTATGACCGTCCCATGGACTTGAGCCAGGCCGCCTTCCCCGATCCCGCGCGCGCGGGTGCCGGCGGTTTGGACGCGTTCGTAAACGGCCTGCGCGCTTCACACGTCGGGCAGGCGTCGATCGACACCGTCATCGGCCACAGCTACGGCTCGACGCTGGTCGGCGCGGCCGCGTCCGGTGGACATCGCCTCGCTGCGGACAACGTCATCGTGGTGGGCAGCCCCGGGATGCTGGTGGACCACGTCGACGGGCTCAGCCTGAATCCGGGCGCCCACGTGTATGCCATACGGGCGGTTCACGACATCATCGGCATAAGCGGCGTGCTCAGCGAATGGACGCTGGGACCCGATCCGACAGCGCCGAACTTCGGTGCCCGCGGGTTGGCGGCCGACCCCGGACCCGCCGGCCCGGTCGGTCTCCCGAGCATCGGAGCGCACAGCGGCTACTGGGATCAACCGAACATCGCACTGACCAACATGGGCGCCGTCGTCGCCGGTGTTGCCAGGTGAGCGAGGACAGATGAATGGCACCGCCGCCCGAGTGGCAACACTCTTGCTGATCGCGTTCGTCACCGCCTGTGGCCAGCAGCACCCGCCGAGACCCCCGATCAGCCAGCAGCAAGCGCAAGACACCGTGCTCGGCTATCTGAAGAAGACACTCCAAGCGTTGCCGACGGGAACGGTTTTCGACCGTGCCCGCTACGCGGGCTCGGGCAATAAGCCGTGCAATGACGAGCCGACCGGCGTACCGCCGAACGAATTCTCCGATGTCCGCGACGCGATCTTTCCGCCGGGAACCGACCCGGACGCAATGGTCGTCAAGGCAGGTGAGATCTGGCAGGGCTGGGGCTGGCGTGTGCGCGAACGCGACGCGTTCGGGAAACCGAATCGATTCGGTTATGCGCCGGATGGGTACAGTCTCCAGATCGTCGCGGCTCGCCACAAAATGAATCCACCGACGATCACGGGCGTCTCGCCGTGCTTTCCCGGAGAGCTCGTCCGAGACATCAGGGTTCCGGCGGTCCTCAAAGCCGACTCCTGACGAGCGGTTTTCACCCGGGCCGGCGGTGCACGCGGGAGGATGGCTATAGACGTCCACCGTCTCCAGGAGTGACGGACATGGGATGGTTTAACGCACCGGAGTATTGGTTGGGCAGGCTGATACTCGAGCGCGGCATCGCGGTCGTTTATGTTTTCGCGTTTGTTGCGGCCGCACGACAGTTTCGGGCGCTGATCGGCGAGCACGGGCTGCTGCCGGTGCCGCTTTATCTGGCCCGGCAATCGTTTCGCCAGACGCCGAGCATCTTCCATTTCCACTATTCCGATCGGTTCTTTGCGACGGTCGCCTGGTTGGGTGCGCTGGTGTCGGCGGCGATGGCAGTGGGCTTGGCCGGCGTACTGCCGTTGTGGGCTGCGGTGCTGCTGTGGCTGCTGCTGTGGGTGCTGTACCTGTCGATCGTCAACGTCGGCCAGACGTGGTATTCGTTCGGCTGGGAGTCGCTCCTGTTGGAGGCCGGTTTTCTGGCGATCTTCCTCGGCAACGACCGGGTGGCGCCGCCGCTGCTCGCGATGTGGCTGGCTCGGTTACTGCTATTCCGCCTCGAGTTCGGTGCGGGACTGATCAAGCTCCGCGGTGACTCATGCTGGCGCGATCTGACCGCGCTGTACTACCACCACGAAACCCAGCCGATGCCGGGGCCGCTCAGCTGGTTCTTCCATCACCTGCCCAAGCCGCTGCATCGGGTGGAAGTCCTCGGCAATCACTTCGCGCAGCTGATCGTTCCATTCGGCTTGTTCGCCCCGCAGCCGGTGGCCAGCATCGCCGGCGCGATCGTCGTCGTCACCCAGCTGTGGCTGGTGCTCTCCGGTAACTTCGCCTGGCTGAACTGGTTGACGATCCTGCTGGGCTGCAGCGTGATTGACGTGTCGTCGGCAGCCGCAGTGCTGCCCGTCCCCCGGCAGCCGGCGCTGGCCGCCGTGCCACCGTGGTTCGCCGCCCTGGTGATCGTGTTCAGCGTGCTGACCGTGATGATGACCTACTATCCGGTGCGCAACATGATTTCGCGGCGGCAGCGGATGAACATGTCGTTCAATCCCTATCACCTGGTCAACACCTACGGCGCGTTCGGCACCATCGGCCGAACCCGCCGTGAGGTGGTGATCGAAGGGACCGATGACCCAGAAGTCACCGCGAAAACGGTGTGGAAGGAATACGAGTTCAAGGGCAAGCCCGGCGCGGTGCGCCGTGTGCCGGCGCAGTGGGCGCCGTATCACCTGCGGCTGGACTGGCTGATGTGGTTTGCTGCCATCTCGCCGCACTACGCCTACCCGTGGCTTCGGCCATTTATGTTGCGGCTCTTGCAGAATGACCCGGCGACGTTGCGCTTGCTCCGCCACAACCCCTTCCCCGAATCCCCGCCGCGATATGTGCGCGCCCAGCTCTACCGATACCGCTTCACCACCGCGGCCGAATTGCGGCGCGATCACGCGTGGTGGGATCGGACGCTGGAGGGCAGCTACCTGCGGCCGATGTCGGCCAGCAACTGACATAAGTTTCAGCAGTCACACGCGTCACTGCTGGCGGCGGCACACGTTGTGCCCACCTTCGAGCGACAACCCGGGTTAGTGTCGTACCGGCGTGCGACGGTTCGACGATGCATCAGTTATGCCTCAACGGAATCGAGCTCCGTTATGTTCTCACCATGCACCTGGCTCAGCACGGACCGGCAACCATCGCCGAACTCATCCCCGCGCTGAGCCACCACGGCTTTGCGGTGCGCGGCCGGCCATCCAAAGCTATTTCCGATGCGCTGCGTTGGGAGATCGAGCACGGCCGGGTACACCGGCTTGCGCGCGGCCGCTACGGACCGGGGCATATCCCGCGGTCGACCGAACACCGGATCCACCGGCGTGTGCTCGCACTCCGCGCCGCAGCCAGCGGTTGTCGCTGTGAGGTGGGCACAACGTGTGCCCCCGCCCGGCCGCGACGAAAGTGGCGGGTGTGACTTAGAGCGTCTCGTCGAGCTCACCGAGGCGGTCGGTCAACCGCAGGTTGTCCGAGTAATCGACTGGACAACAAATCAGCGAGACCCCGTCGTCATCGAGTGCGGCCCTCAGTGTGGGCAACAGCTCCTCAGCGCTTTTGATTCGATAACCCTTGGCGCCAAAGCTTTCCGCGTAGCTCACGATGTCCGGGTTGCCGAATTTCACGTAGTGGTGCTCACCGAGTTCGAGATCCATCTTCCACTCGATGAGACCGTAACCGCCGTCCTCCCAGATCAATACAACGAGCGGGATCCGCTCACGAACGGCGGTCTCGATCTCCTGCGAGTTCATCAAGAACGCCCCGTCGCCGACCACGGCCAGCACCTTCGAGTCTGGCCGTGCCAACTTCACCCCGAGCGCTCCGGGTAGCGCAAAACTCATGGTCGACAAGCCATTCGAGATCAGACAGGTGTTTCGCTCGTACGTCCGATAAAGCCGGGCCATCCACATCTTGGTGGCACCGGTGTCGACCAGCACGATGTCGCTGCGGCCGAGTGCGGCTCGGGTATCGGCGACTATTCGCGCGGGCGCCAGCGGATATCGCGAATCCTGTTGTCCTCGAGCAATTTCCTCGCTGAGCAGCCCGGAACCGGGGATTTCGGGATCAGCCGGGAAAGTATGCTCGGCAAGCGCCTCGGTGAGCGCGTCGAGTGAGGCGCTGATGTCGCCGATGATGCCGACGTCGACGGAATAGTGCATGTCGACCTCGGCGGGAAAGCGATGAATGTGGATGATCTTCTTGTCGGCCTTGGGGTTGATTCGGACCGGATCGAATTCCTGCAGCTCGTAGCCGACGGCGATGACGACGTCGGCGTTGTCGAACCCGAAGTTCACATAGTCGTGTCGCATGAAACCGAGGGTCCCGATGCTGTTGGGGTGGTCGTCGGGCATGACGCCCTTGCCGTGGAATGTGTTGGCGACCGGGATGCCTAATTCCTCGGAGAACCGCACCAACGCCGCGGTCGCATCGGCGCGGGCCGCGCCGTGGCCGGCCAATACCACCGGCCGCTCGGCCTCGCGCAGAATGTCCACCGCACGGGCCACCTGGCGGAAGGCCGGCGCTTCGGCGCGGACCACGTTGCGCGGTAAAGGAGTCAAGTCGTAGTCGGCCTCATCAGCGTCGATGTCCTCCGGCACGGCAAGGTACACCGCGGCCGGGCGTTCGGTCTCGGCGACTTTGAACGCCTTGCGGAGCATCTCCGGGATGGCCTGCACGGTCGGGATGCCGGCGGCCCAGCGGGTGATCGGGGCGAACATCGACACCAGGTCGACGTACTGATGTGACTCCTTGTACTGGCGATTCTGACCGACCTGCGCGGAGATCGCGACCATCGGCGTGCTGTTGGTCGTGGCATCGGCGACGCCGAGCTGCATGTTGATGGCGCCGGGGCCCAGCGTGGCCGACACCACCGCCGCGCGTCCGGTCACCCTCCCGTACATCTCGGCCATGAACGACGCCGCCTGCTCGTGGCGGGTCAGCACGTAGCGGATGTCCGACGCGGCCAGCGCTCGAACAAATCGAATGTTCTCTTCACCCGGCAGCCCGAAGACCACGGCGACGCCCTCGTTCTCCAGGCACTTGACCATCAGCTCGGCGGCTTTACTCATTGGCACCTTCCTTTTCGGAACGATAGTGGCAGGGTAGGTGTTGGACGTTTTGCAAGCCCACTTACTGCAAAGGATGTCAGCGTGTCCATCGCCACGATCAACCCAGCTACCGGCGAGACGGTCAAAACCTTCACGCCGGCAACAGACGCTGAAGTCGAAGCCGCGATTGCCCGCGCCCACGAACGATTCCTCGATTACCGCCACTCCACCACGTTTGCCCAGCGCGCCGAGTGGGCAAACGCCACCGCAGATCTGCTTGAGAAAGAAGCCGACGAGGTCGGGGCGATGATGACCCTCGAGATGGGCAAGACGCTCAAGTCGGCCAAGGCCGAAGCACTCAAGTGCGCCAAGGGTTTTCGCTACTACGCGGAGAACGCCGAAAAGCTGCTGGCCGACGAGCCCGCCGAGGCGTCGAAGGTCGGCGCCAAAAGGGCGTACACCCGCTGGCAGCCACTGGGCGTCGTGCTGGCCGTGATGCCGTGGAACTTCCCGCTCTGGCAGGCGGTCCGGTTCGCCGCGCCGGCACTGATGGCGGGCAACGTCGGCCTACTCAAACACGCCTCGAACGTGCCGCAGTCGGCGTTGTATCTGTCCGACGTGATTGCCCGCGGCGGTTTTCCGGAGGGGTGTTTCCAGACGCTGCTGGTGTCGTCCAGTGCGGTCGAGGCCATCCTGCGCGATCCGCGGGTCAAGGCGGCCACCCTGACCGGGAGCGAGCCCGCCGGTCAATCGGTCGCCGCCATCTGCGGCGACGAGATCAAACCCACGGTGATGGAGCTCGGCGGCAGCGACCCGTTCATCGTGATGCCGTCGGTCGACCTGGACGAGGCCGTCAAGACCGCGGTGACCGCGCGGGTGCAGAACAACGGCCAGTCCTGCATCGCCGCAAAGCGGTTCATCGTGCACACCGACATCTACGAGGCGTTCGTCGACAAATTCGTCGAGCGGATGCAAGCCCTCAAGGTCGGCGATCCGAGCGACCCGGACACCGACGTGGGTCCGCTGGCCACCGAGTCCGGCCGCGACGAAATCGCCAAGCAAGTCGACGACGCCGTCGCCGCGGGCGCGAAGGTCCGCCTCGGCGGCAAGACGCCCGACCAGCCGGGGTGGTTCTACCCGCCGACGGTGGTCACCGACATCACCAAGGACATGGCGCTGTACACCGAAGAGGTCTTCGGGCCGGTCGCCTCGATGTACCGGGCTTCGGGCATCGACGAAGCCATCGAGATCGCCAACGCCACCACCTTCGGGCTGGGGTCCAACGCCTGGACCAACGACGAGGCCGAGCAACAGCGGTTCATCGACGACATCGACGCCGGGCAGGTCTTCATCAACGGAATGACGGTGTCCTACCCCGAATTAGGGTTCGGCGGCGTCAAGCGGTCGGGCTACGGCCGCGAGCTTGCCGGCCTCGGCATCCGCGCGTTCTGCAACGCCAAAACCGTCTGGGTCGGCTAGCGGCGATCGCCTAGACCGCCGCCAGCGCCTTCTCGTCCTCGTCGGCGAAGGTGTCCTCCAGCTGCACCGGCGAGTAGTCGAGGTCGATCTCAGCGACCGGTCGCCCGCGGGCGCTGGCGATTGTGCCGAACCGGCGCATGCCTTTGTCGTTGGCATACTGCATGAACTCGTCTCCCGAGAGGTCGAACGGCATCGGGTCGTAAAGGGCGGTTCCTTCTTCGATGACGCGCAAGCCGAGTGGCATGAGCTCGCTCATCCGCGTTTCGAAGACACCCCAGTTGGCATCCTCGGCGGCGACGTGGCGGCGACAGGTGAACGTGCCCCAGGCCATGTGGCGTCGCTCGTCGTCTCCGATGCGCCGGACCAGCTCCTGCATGCCGGGAAGGATGTCGCGGGCTACGCAGATCCTGTGCCAGATGTAGTAGCCGGTCAACGCCAGCATGCCTTCGACCATATGGTTGTACGTGACCGAGGCCCGGATCTGTGCGGCCGGCGAGGGGTCGACCCGCAGCGCGTTGAGGCACTCAGGTAACTCCTCATAGAAGATTCTGCGATAGGTGGGAGTGTCGTCCAGATAGCTGTGCAGGTCGGCAGTGACGCCGACGGCGTCGAGCCACATGCGGAACACCTGGATGTGCTTGGCTTCCTCGAACGCGAACTGCGTCAGGTACATCTCGTCGCCCAGCCGGCCTTCGGCCCGCATCGCGGACATGAACGGCTGAATGTCCTCGGTCACCGCTTCTTCGCCCGCGATGAACTCGGCACACAGCCTGGTGGCGTAATGGCGTTCGTCGTCCGTAAGCCGCTCCCAATCGGCGCGGTCGCGGGAGAAGTCGATGTCGGCCGGGTTCCAGAACTTGGCATTGCCGCCGGCAAACAGCTTGAGCGGCAGGCTGTCCCAGTTCAGCCCGCCCGCAACTATCGAGCTGGTACGCGTACGTGTCATGAAATGACCTCCTTTTTCGGAATCCCGTGAGCTTGCGGCACCGGAGAGAATGCGGCCGCCAGTACCGCGACGAGCCGGCGCACCGCCAGTGCCGGTTGTTCCGGCGAAGGCTCGTCGAGTCCGAGGATGGGATCCAGTCCGCGCACGTAGGGCGCCAGCGCCAAGTGCGGAAAGATCATCAGCAGCAAGGACATCAGCGCGTCGGTATCGGAATCCGCACGCAGGTCGCCGCGGACGCGCGCGTCGTGGATAAGCGGCCGCAGCACCTCCAGATAGTGGCGGTGGATGACGTTCTGCACACTGACGCGGGCGTCGGTGTCGACCTCAAGAGTCGCCGCGGCATGCAGCGCACGTTCATGCGGGTGGTCTGCGAAGTAGGCCACCCAGGCGTCGAGCCAGTCGGTCAGAAACTCGAAGAACGGCCGACTGGGGTCGAGCTCGCGGATGCGGTCCTCCATGTAGGCACGCACCCGCTGGCTGGCAATGTCGGCGATGAATGCGTACAGGTCACGCTTGTCCGCAAAGTACTGGAACAGGCTGCCTTTGGCGACTCCCGCGCGGCGGGCGATGACATTCAGGCTGCCGCCCGAGAAACCGTGCATTCCGAATTCGGCCTCGGCGGCTTCCACGACCGCCGCGCGTCGCGCCGCGTCGACGCGAGCCCAGGTCACGGTCGGCATTCGGCCCTCCTCGTAGTGATGACCACTGGTCATTTTACTGTGAGCCACGTCACTCCTCAAGGCCCTGGGCGTAATCGGCAAGCCACACCGGTCGCCAACAAATATTCAATGATGTAGCATTTTCCTTCATGTTTGTAGGAACCGTGGAGAGCAGGTCCCGAGCCGCACATCTGGGACCAGAACGACGCCGCCCACAGGTGCTCGACGCCGCTCTGGCGATCGCTATCGAGCGTGGTGTGCGGGCGGTGACCATCGGCGCGGTTGCCGAACGGCTGAACGTCACCCGCCCGGTCGTCTACTCGTGCTTCGCCGACCGGGTCGAACTACTCCATGCGCTGCTCGACCGTGAAAGCGCCATCCTGCTCGCGGACGCGACCGAGGCGTTGCGCCACGGCCACCCCGAAGGCGACGAGGCGGTATTCGTCGCGGGTTTCCAGGCACTGCTGGCGGCGGTCGATCGCAGACCGGATCCATGGCGGTTGATGATGAGCGCCGACCCCGATCCCGCCGTCGCTGAGCACTTTCACAGTAACCGGACGGCCATCGCCGACCAGTTCGCCAAACTATTACAACCCGCGTTAAAGCATTGGGGAACAACCAATCCCGAGCGGAAGCTGCCCGTTCTGGTGGAACAGTTCATGTCCGCTTGTGAAGGAGCGGTGCGCACGCTACTACGTGACAGTGGCCACGACTGGTCGCCCGGCACGCTGGGCGAGTTCATCGGATCCGCGGTCTACCGCGCCTTCCGGGCTGCCTGATGCAGACGTTCAAAGGAGCGACAGAGCTCGGCTTGGTCAAGGTGCAACGCCGAGCAACTACGAACGCACGCAAAGAAACTGCGCGGGCGATGTCCGGAACGCCGGAATTACCTGCCTGAAACTCCGAAGACACTCCATACTGCACCGAGGAGGGATTCATGGGGCATTACAAGGCGAACTTGCGTGACATCGAGTTCAACTTGTTCGAAGCGCTGGAGCTTGGGCCGATCCTGGATTCGGGATCGGTCGGTGAGCTCGACAGCGCCACCACGCGCGAGATCCTGGCCGAGGTTGCCCGCTTCGCCCAAGGCCCCGTCGCCGAGTCGTTCGTCGCCGCCGACCGCGAGCCACCGGTGTTTTTGCCCGACCAGCACACCATCACCGTGCCGGAACCGATCCGTGCGACGGTGCAAGCAATCTGGGATGCGGAATGGTGGCGGCTGGGCGTCGCGCCGGAGATCGGCGGCACCGCGGTCTCGAGGGCGTTTCTGTGGGCGGTTCTGGAGATGGTCATCTGCGCCAACCCCGCACTGTTTTTCTACTATGCGGGGCCGGGGATGGCCGACATCCTCTACGAGCTGGGCAACGAAAAGCAGCGCGCATTAGCCAATGCGGTAGTCGAAAAACGTTGGGGCGCAACGATGGTGCTGACCGAGCCGGATGCCGGTTCGGATGTGGGGGCCGGACGCACCAAAGCCATCGAGCAGCCAGACGGCTCCTGGCACATCGAAGGTGTCAAGAGGTTCATCTCCGGCGGCGATCTCGGCGACACTGTCGAGAACATCACGCACCTGGTCCTAGCCCGCCCCGTGGGTGCCGGCGCGGGCACCAAGGGCCTCAGCCTGTTCGTGGTGCCGAAGTATCTGTTCGACTGGGAGACCTTCGAGATCGTCGGCCGCAACGGTGTTTTCGCGACCGGCCTTGAGCACAAGATGGGATATAAGGCATCCCCGACATGCGAGCTGACATTCGGCGCCCACGACATCCCGGCCCAGGGCTGGCTGGTCGGTGACAAGCACGACGGCATCGCCCAGATGTTCAAAGTCATCGAAAACGCGCGCATGCTGGTCGGCATCAAATCGTCGGGAACGTTGTCGGCGGGCTACCTCAACGCCCTCGACTACGCCAAGACGCGGATCCAGGGCGCTGACATGACGCAGATGCTCGACAAGAATGCCCCGCGCGTGCCGATCACCCGCCACCCGGACGTGCGGCGGTCCTTGATCATGCAGAAGGCCTACGCCGAGGGTTTGCGTGCCATCTACCTGTACACCGCGGCTCACCAGGATCCCGTTGTCGCCGCGGCAGTCTCAGGCGCCGACGAAGACATGGCGACCCGGGTCAACGATCTGCTGTTGCCGATCGTCAAAGGCGTCGGCTCCGAGCGGGCCTACCAGTATCTGACCGAATCGCTGCAGACCCTGGGCGGCTCGGGCTTTTTGCAGGACTACCCGATCGAGCAGTACATCCGCGATGCCAAGATCGACTCGCTCTACGAGGGCACCACGGCGATCCAGGCGCAGGACTTCTTCTTCCGCAAGATCGCGCGCGACAAGGGCGTCGCGCTGGCGCATATCGCCGGGCAGATCCAGTCGTTCATCGACAGCGACGTCGCCGACCAACGGCTAAAAGTGGAGCGCGACTATCTGCGCACCGCGATGGAGGACGTGCAGGCGATAACGGCCACCCTGACCAGCTATCTGATGGGATCGGCTGAAACCCCGACCGAGTTGTACAAGATCGGTTTGGGTTCGGTGCGTTATCTGCTGGCCGTGGGTGATCTGCTGATCGGCTGGCAGCTGCTGTTCCACGCGGAAATCGCGCTGCGGGCACTGGATTCCGGCGTGAAGGGCAAAGAGCAGGCGTTCTACGACGGCAAGATCGCCGCCGCGCAGTTCTTTGCCGCCAACGTGCTGCCCGAGATCACCGCGACGCGCGGCGTCTTGGCCCGCACCTCGACCGCATTGATGGATCTCGACGACGACGCGTTCTGATAGCACCGCGCCGGTCCGGCTGGCCCTATTCGGGCTGGGCGGCATGGGAATGCATCACCTCGAGATTTTTCAAGGCCTCGCGCCGTGGGCGGAGATCACCGCCGTGGCGGATAGCCACCCACCATTCGCCGAACGTGCCACCGCTGTTGTCCCTGCTGCCAGGGTTTTTCACGATCCGCTGGACTGCCTGCGCAACGTCGAGTTCGACGCTGCGGTCGTGGCCAGCGCCGACAACACCCACCACGCGATCGTCGACGCGTGCATCGCACGCGGCATCTACGCGCTGTGCGAAAAGCCGCTGACACCCTCGGCCGACGAGTCTCTGCGCCTGCTCAAGGCCGAACGAGCCAGCGGCCGCCGGCTGATCCAGGTCGGCTATATGCGCCGATACGACGCCGACTACCGGCACTTATACGACACAGCTCGGTCCGGCGCAGTCGGCCAACCCGTGTTGATAAGCCAACGTCACCACAACCCATTGGCTTTCAACACCTTTGACGCACGGCAGCTCATCGCCAGTTCAGCCGCACACGACTTCGACCTGTTCCGCTGGTTTACCGGTGAGGAGATCACCGTCGTCAACTGCGCGGCCAAAGCCAGCGACGACGGATCGACGGTAACCGTCCTGATCTCGCTGACGTCGGAATCCGGCATCCTCGGTGTCGTCGAGGTCGGTCGCGGACCGGGAATGCGATACGACATCGGGCTCGACCTCGTTGGCAGCCGCGGCAGCGCGACCCTGGGAGCGCCGTCGCTGGCGACGCATGCCGCCGTCGATGGTGCGGCGGCGCAGCGTCTGCCCGACAGCTGGATCGAGCGGTTCGACGGCGCCTATCGAGCCCAGAACGCCGCGTTTCTGACGGCGGTGGCGAACAACTCGATCGACGGCCCGTCGACGTATGACGGCTATGCCGCCAACGCGGTCGCGGACGCCGCACTGGCGGCATTGCGTACCGGCGGCGCGCAGGCCGTGAACCAGATTCCAGACGACCCAAGATTTCGAAACTAGCTCGCGCAGTTGATCTTCGCTGAATGTCGCCGGCAGCGGATCCTCGCTCGCCGGAAAGGCGCCGACGGCGAACGCCGCGACGTGGAACGACGCACCGGGAGCGGCTGCGCCATGCACTGAACGTAGCTACTGCTCGCGCTGGTCTGGCGGGAGTGAATGCAGCATGCCGGAGTCGAAGATCGTCGAGAACCAAGGGTCGCTTTACAGACCCCAATACTTCATCACCGCGCGCCGCTCTAACTGACGCTGACCCGCACCCCCGAGGCGGCGTGTAGCCAGTTTTGCACTTCACGACCCGGCGATGCAGGTATTCGGCCGACAGCCACTCCGAATCGCCCTAGCATCGGCTCCATGTCGCTACTGAATACCGCTCAGGGACCAATCAATACCGCCGATATTGGCGTCACGCTGATGCACGAGCACGTGTTCATCATGACCACCGAGGTCGCCCAGAACTACCCGGACGCATGGGGCGACGAGGACGCGCGGGTGGCGGACGCCGTCACCCGGCTCAACGAGCTCAAGTCGCGCGGCGTGGATACCATCGTCGACCTCACCGTGATCGGGCTGGGCCGCTACATTCCGCGCATCGCCCGCGTCGCCGCGCAGACCGAACTGAACATCGTCGTCGCGACCGGCCTGTACACCTACAACGATGTGCCGTTCTGCTTTCACTATCTGGGTCCGGGCGGCGAGCTCGGCGGTCCGGAGATCATGACCGACATGTTCGTCCGCGACATCGAGGAGGGCATCGCCGACACCGGTGTCAAGGCAGGGATCCTCAAATGCGCCACCGACCAGCCGGGTGTCACCCCTGGCGTCGAGCGGGTCTTGCGTGCGGTTGCCCAGGCGCACAAGCGCACCGGAGTACCGATCTCCACACACACGCATGCGGGCCTGCGACGCGGGCTCGAGCAACAACGCATTTTCGAGGAAGAAGGCGTCGACTTGAGCCGGGTGATCATCGGCCACTCCGGTGACAGCACCGACGTCGGTTACCTGGAAGAGCTCATTGCCGGGGGCTCCTACCTCGGCATGGACCGATTCGGCATCGACGCGATCGCGTCGTTCGACGACAGGGTGAACATCGTGGCGCAGATGTGCGAGCGCGGACATGCCGACAAGATGGTGCTCTCCCACGACGCAAACTGTTATTTCGATGCGCTTCCCGAAGACTTGGTGTCGCAGGTGATGCCGAACTGGAATTACCTGCACATCCACAACGACGTGATCCCCGCATTGAAGCAACGCGGGGTTACCGACGAGCAGTTGAACACCATGCTCGTCGACAACCCGCGGCGCATCTTCGAGCGACAGGGTGCGTACTCGTGACCCAGCCGGTCCCGCCGATCGGCGCCCAGATCTCGGCGCTGGCCGAGCTGGCCCCGGGCGAGCCGGCCGTCACCTGTGATGGGCGCACGCTGACCCGCGGCGAACTGGACCGCTCGACCAACCGGCTGGCGCGCGCCTACGCCGAGCGCGGTGTGGGCGTCGGCGACTACGTGACGATCGTGTTGCCCAACTCCGTCGAGTGGATTCAGGCCACGGCGGCGTGCTGGAAGCTGGGCGCGGTGCCGCAGCCGCTGTCCCCGCGGCTGCCGGATGCGGAGCTGCAGGGTCTGCTCGACTTGCGGCCAACCGCCTTGCTGGTGGGCCGCGAGCATCCCGAAATACCCAGCGTTCCAGTGAATTTCGTACCCGATGCTGCTCTTTCCGACGCGGCTCTGCCGGAAGCGGTGTCGCCGGTGTGGAAAGCGATGGGGTCGGGCGGCAGCACTGGGCGCCCCAAGCTCATCGAAGCCGGAAACGACAGTCGCATACCGCCCGCGATCGGTTACCCGCTCGGCGCGCAGGAAGGTGATACCACGTTTGTGCCGGTGCCGCTGACCCACAACACCGGCTTCACCACCGCGGCGATGGCGTTGATCATGCGCCACCATCTGGTTCTCATGGGCCGATTCGAACCGCACGAGTACCTCCGGCTGATCACCGAGCACCGGGTCACCTTCATGGTCACCGTGCCGACGATCATGCAGCGGGCACTGCCCGCCTACCACGCCGATCCCAGTTCATACGACCTCTCGTCGGTCCGGCGGATGTGGCACTTGGCAGCACCGTGCCCGCCAACCGTCAAGGAGGCCTGGATCGACCTGTTGGGTCCGGAGAAAGTGTGGGAACTCTACGGCGGCACCGAATTACAAGCGCTGACCTTCATCTCCGGGGACCAGTGGCTGACCCACAGAGGGTCGGTCGGGATCGTGGTCGCCGGCGAGATGAAGGTGCTCGACGACGACGGCAACCCATGCCCGCCCGGTGTGGAGGGTGAGATCTACATGCGGCCCAGCCCGGGCAGTCCGCCGACCTACCGGTACGTCGGCTCAGAAGCGAAATCCCTCAACGGCTGGGACTCGCTGGGCGACTTAGGCTATTTCGACGAGGACGGGTTTTTGTACCTCTCCGATCGCCGGGTGGACATGTTCACCGTCGGCGGGCGAAATGTCTACCCGGCCGAGATCGAAAACGCGCTGTCGGCACATCCGGATGTGCTGTCCTGCTTGGTTGTTGGCGTACCCCATGAGGATCTGGGCCAAGTGCCCTATGCCCTGGTACAGGCGGGGGCGGCGCTGGACGAGCAGACCGTCCAGGCGTTTCTGCGCGACCGGATCGCGGGCTATAAAGTGCCGGCCACCGTCGAGTTCGTCGACACCGCGCTGCGCGACGACGCCGGCAAGGCACGCCGCTCGGCGGTCCGCGCCCAGGTCATTGCGCGCCTCGCCCCCGCAAGCGGGGGGAGGCCCACCTCATCGCACTGATCCTGCATCTTCGCCTGCGCGCGTCATGGCGCGATTGCGTCTTCCTGACGCGGGCTGACGGCCCCGTCGGGCTTCGGGACAGACCTTTGCCTTCGGCGGGATTCCCAGCGCCGCAATGC
This sequence comes from Mycobacterium sp., assembly GCA_035506875.1. Lineage (GTDB taxonomy): Bacteria > Actinomycetota > Actinomycetes > Mycobacteriales > Mycobacteriaceae > Mycobacterium. The sequence continues at coordinate 1,763 of DATJOR010000051.1, read as the reverse complement.
TTCTCGGCAGGGTGATTCGACAAGCGCATAGCTCACCGCGGCGATGGCAATCGTGAAGATCAGCGTCAGCACCAGCACCTCGGGCATGCGGCCCCGGAAGGAGAATTCGCCGATCACCGGGAACACCATGGTCAGCGCCGCAAGGTGCCAGATGAAGATGCCATAAGACCAGCGACCCAATGTGACCATCGGCCTGGTACCCAAGATTCGGTGCGCGGTGTCGGGCCGATCCAGCACCAACGGCGCCACCAGGCCCGCGGCCACCAGTGCGCCCATCGCGGTCTTCACCGTGAACTGCGCGGCGCTGCTGGGCACCAATCCCGCGGGCCCGGCCAGCGGTGAGGCGGCCACCAGATACGCCACCACCACGACGGCGGCCATGCGTACCCGGTGTCGGGCGAACCGATGCGGCCACCCGATAGGGCTGTGCACCCACTCGGCGAGCAGCATGCCCGCGGCGAACCAGGAGAAGAATGCCGGCGGCCAGTTGAGTGGATTGAGCCCGGCCGGGGCGGCGAAGGGAATCCAGCCCCAAAACCAGCTGGCGACCCCGAGGGCAGCGATCGCCGGCACCCGGGCGCGGACCGGCAGCCGGGCGGCCAGCAGCGCGAGGATCGGCAATGCCAGATAGAAGGTGACCTCTACCGACAGGCTCCACATCTGGGTCAGCCCGTGCGTCAACGTCAGCGGCACGTACACCTGGGTGAGCGAAAGGTTCGCCAGCCACACCGTGAGATTCGGGTGATCGGCGTCCGGCAGCAGGGTCAGGATCACGACGACGGCGACCAGGTACGCCGGCATGATGCGCACCACCCGCGATCGCAGGTAATGGCCGGTCGACGGGCGCGATCCCAGACCGCGGGCCGCTGCGGCATGTCCCCGCCACAACAGAAACCCTGACAACGCGAAGAACACCGCGACCGCCAGATCGAACCGACCGAACAGTCGACCGTCGACCCCCACCGAATGCCCGGTCTGGAATGCGACGTGGGTGATGACGACGCCGATTGCCGCGCACGCCCGCATTCCTTCCACCGCGGGCAGGAAACTGCGAATTCCCCCCACCTGCTGGGGCTGACCCATGCAAACAGTCTGCCCGTGGAGGTAACCAGACGAATCGGGTACACCCCGTTTGGCCACTGTTTCCGTCCTAAGCGGTCATGAACCGCGACCTTAAATATTGCTGTTAGGGTCGAACGAGTTTTGCTTCGCTGGCCCCCGGGTCGGGGCGGTCGGGCGGACGGGTTGAGCGGTCCCGAACCGAATGAGAACAGGAGGTCACGCAACGTGAACCGAGCAGTCATGTTGCGGATGGCCGCGTGCGGGATCATGGGACTCGGAGCCGCGTTGCTCGTCGCCGCGCTGCTGCTGTGGACGTATACCACCAGCAGGATCACCAAGATCCCGCTCGATCTGAATGCCACGTTGATCAGTGACGGCACCGGGACCGCGCTCGACCCGGGGTCGATGAACAGTCAAAAGCTCGTCGTCAACAAAAACGTGCCGCTGGTATCCCAGCAACAGGTCGACGTCGAATCCCCGGCCAACGCCGATGTCGTCACGCTTCAAGTCGGTAGCTCGGTTCGGCGTGCCGACAAGCAGAAGGACACCGGCCTGCTGCTCGCACTGGTCGACACCGTCACCCTCAACCGGAAAACGGCCATGGCGGTGTCCGATGACACCCATCCCGGCGGCGCCGTCCAGAAACCGCGCGGCTTCAACGACGAGAACCCGGCCACCAACATCGCGTTGCCACACGACGG
>DATJOR010000050.1:0-10565 GCA_035506875.1 Mycobacterium sp. | reverse complement strand
TCGCTACCACAAAGTGATCCTCTCCCGCTGTGTCGATGTGCCCTTCGCGCTGGACTTCCCGTCGACTTATCGCCGGGGGCGGCGTCACAACACTCCTGCTCGGTCATTCCTGTTGCGGCTCGGTGGTTTTCGGGCTCTGGGCTATAGCCCGGAAGTGGTGGCCGCGGTGCACGACGACGGCGGAGTTATTACCGAGCCGCTGGCCGGCACCCGCGCGCTGGGCCGCGGCGCCGCGCTCGACCGCCAAGCCCGCGACGATCTGGAATCTGACAGCAAAGAGATTGTCGAGCACGCCATGTCGGTGCGCAGCTCGCTGCTGGAGATCACCGAGGTCGCCGAACCCGGTAGCGCCGCGGTCATCGATTTCATGACGGTGCGTGAGCGCGGTAGCGTGCAACACCTCGGCTCGACCGTCACCGGCCGGCTGGCTGCATCCAAGGACCGGATGGATGCATTGGAGGCGCTGTTTCCCGCCGTCACCGCGTCCGGCATCCCGAAGGCCGCCGGTATGGACGCCATCCTGCGCCTCGACGAAAGCCCCCGTGAGTTGTACTCCGGTGCGGTAGTGATGTTTTCGGCCAACGGTGGCCTCGACGCGGCGCTCACGCTGCGCAGCGCCTACGAACGTGACGGGCGAACCTGGCTGCGCGCCGGGGCCGGCATCATCGCCGCGTCAGAGCCCGGCCGGGAGTTCGAGGAGACCTGCGAGAAGCTGGCCACCTTGGCACCGCATCTGGTTGCCCGTCGCGGTGCGCGCTAGCCGACGTCAGCGTCCGGCGAGCGCTCCAAATATTCGGCAAGGATGCTGCTGACCATCGATTCGATGGTTGATTCGATGGACGACGCCAGGGTCGCGGTGACCGATGCGACGGCCTGGCTGCGAAACCGCACCAACATGGTGATCAGCTCGGCGATCTCGGTGTCGGCGGGCAGTGCTTCGCGCGGTTTGATCCGGTCGGCGACGTGCTCCGCTCCGGCTCGCACCAGCATCTCGCTGATCTGATCTACCAGCGGGACGATGTGCTCGTGCAGGTCGATCAGTTTGTCCATGCTGACGCCGTAGCCGCGGATCTCGTTGAATGCGTCGATCAGCTTCGGCCGTGTGATGGTGGCCTGGGGGCCGTCGACGTGGATTACCTGCAGCCCGACCAGTCGCTCGAATGCGTTGGCGTCATTGATGAGTCGTTGCGCCTCGGCCACCGGCATGGTCTGCGACTTTTCGGTGGTCCAGGTGCCCACGATCGCGGATTCCAGGCCGAGCACGTCACCGAGATTCTTGCCCTCCTCCCAGGCACTGAGCATCTCTCGAACGTGCGCAATGTTGTAGCCACGGTTGAGCATTGAGGTGATCAGCCGCAGCCGGGTCAGATGGGTGTCGTTGTAGAGCGCGATCCGCCCGACCCGCAACGGCGGTGGTAACAGCCCGCGATCGCGGTACACGCGGACGTTGCGGGTCGTGCTGCCGGCCAGCCGGGCCAGGTCGTCGATGCGGTATTCACCGGAACCCACACCGTGTGGGTGACGGACCGCCGCGTCGAAGAGTTGCGTCACCGCGTTTTCGATGACCTCCCGGGACTGCCGCCGGACGCGCTTGGGTGCGCGGCGCAGGTTGGCCAAGACCCCGGCGATGGTGCCGGTCTCTGCTCGTGACGGTCGGTTGGGAGCCATCGCTGCGGCGTTCAGGCTGAAGTACTGACGCCGACGGCAGCGTGCTCGACCGCGTCGTAGTCGGCGAACCGGAAATCCCGCATCTGTCGAAGGTACTGGGTGGCGAACCCCGGGTACATCGACGCGTTGAAACCGTCCTTGGTCAGATACCAACTGCTGCAGCCGGACATCCAGGTCGTCTTGGTGAGCCGCTGCTGAAGGCGTTCGTTGTAGCGGTGCTGGACGTCTTTGCGGACGTCGAGGTAACGCAGGTTGTTGTCCAGGATGGTTGTGACACCGCGCACGACGTAGTCGAGCTGACCTTCGATGTAGACCAGCAGCGAGTTGTGACCGGGCCCGGAGTTGGGACCGGTCATGAAGAAGAGGTTGGGATACCCGTGTGCACTGGCACTCTTGTACGCCTGTGCGCCACTGGCCCATTCGGTGCCCAGCAGGCGTCCTCCTAGCCCGGTGACCGGAAACGGCGGACCGGTCAAATGCACGTCGTATCCGGTGGCGAACACGATGCAATCCAGATGGTGTTCGACGCCATCGCTGGTGCGGATACCGACCGGGCTCAATGTCGCGATCGGCCAGTCAATGAGCTTGCAGTTGTCGCGTTGCAGGGCAGGGTAGTAGTCACTGGAGATCAACATGCGTTTGCAGCCCGGAGTGAAATCGGGCGTCAGCTGGCGGCGCAACCACGGGTCTTTGACCTGCCGGCGCAGGTGTAAGCGGCCCAGCCGGGCGACCAACGAGGTCAGTGGGGTGTTCCACACCAGTGCAGTGGCGCTGGCCTCGTGTCCCCAGAACAGCGCTTGGCGGGCAAGCTGTTGAACTGCAGGGGCTTTGGTGAACACCGATTGCACAGCGGGCGGAGTGGCGACGTCCAACCGCGGCAGAACCCAACCCGGGGTGCGTTGGAATACCTTGACGAAGTCGGCCTGCTTGACCAGTTCCGGGATGATCTGGATGGCGCTGGCTCCGGTGCCGATGACCGCGACCCGCTTGCCGGCGAAGTCGTAGTCGTGGTCCCAGCGGGCACTGTGGATCTTGTGGCCGCGGTAGGAGTCGATGCCGCGGATCTCGGGGAAGCTGGAGTCGGGTAGCGGCCCGGACGCCAGGACGACGGTGCGGGCCCGAAAACGCTTGTGGGTGGCCGTGGTTGCGGTCCAGACCCCGGCGGCCTCGTCGAACGACAACCCGGTGACCTCCTGGCCGAACTGAATGCGGCGGCGGATGTCGAACCGGGTGGCCATGTCCTCGATGTGTTGGCGAATCTCGCCGGCCGGGGAGTAGGTCCGCGACCAGCGCGGGTTTTTGACGAACGAAAACGAATACAGCAGCGATGGGATGTCACAGCTGGCACCGGGATAGCAGGTGTCGCGCCAGGTGCCGCCGACCTGGTCGCTGCGCTCCAAGATGACGATGTCGTCGACCCCGGCTTGCGCCAATTTGATGGCAGCGCCGAGCCCGCTGAAGCCGGCCCCGACGATCAGCGTTGCGTAGGTGCGTGTGTTCGTCATGATCACGCCGCAGGCTCGTGAGTGACTTCTCTGACCCACGTGGGTACCGACGGCAGCAGCGGCCGCGGATACCGGTCGGACAGCCACACCATCGAATTGGCCAGCAGATGGTACGGGTGGCGTGGATTTGTCACCACTCCGGCGTAGCGCCTCAGAAACCGATAAGTCGGTACCCGCCCGGTGTGTTCGCCGCGGTCGCCGAGCTCTTTGAATCGTTTGACGGCGCGGTAAAGGCGCTCGGGCTCCATGCCCATGTCGGTGATTTCATTCCGGATCCTGTTGATCAAAGGTGCAGCCATGATTGCGCCGATGATGAGACCCGGAGTGGCATTGCGGCCGACAAAGTCGATCAGCAACCGTCGGATCTTCGCGTGCCCGATCATGTCGAGGACTTCGAAATCAACAACCAGGTGCCGTGATTCGTCGTTGTTGATCTTCTCGAACACCTGGTGACAGATAGGGTCGTGCACCTCGTCGAGGAGGAACTTCAACAGGGCGCCGTCCAGTGCGACTTCGAGCATCGGGATGACCGTGCCCAGCAGAGACAGCGGCATGTCGTCGGCCCAGCGGTCCAGCCAGTCGATGGCCAAGCGAATGTTCACGTTCGGCTCGGGAACCTCGCCGTCCTCGAGCATGTCCCAGCGCTTCATCAGCGCAAGTTCCGCGTTGGCGTGGCGCTGCTCCTCGGCGTGGAAGTAGCGGTAGATTTCGGCGATTGTCGGTGTTGGTGCTTTCTTCGCCAGCGCCGCAAAGCCTCTCGCACCGATGTTTTCGATCCAGCACAGATCGGCCATGAACGCCTTGAGCTGTGGCCGCTGTTCGTCGGTGATCATGTCGTCGCCCGCTGCATCCCAGTCGATGTCGGCTAGCGCCCACTGGCGGTCTTTGATCTTGCCCAGCATTGCTTCCATATCGATACTCACCGGATCCTCCTTTGGATTGGCGCTATGAGAGCGGGGCGACCCGGGATACCAGGCCCATTCCCCGGGTGTAGGCACCGGGGACCAAACGCTTGATGTTCCAGCCGATCTTGGCTTCGAGCTGCGGCATGCAATACAGCTCGCCCCGCTCGTGAGTGTCCAGGCAGATGCGCGCGACCTTCTCCGGCGAAAAGCCGGTCCACCGCATGACCCGGTTTGCGAATTGGGTTGTTCGCTCGGGGATGCGACCGGCTTCAATGATGTTCGTCTTGACAAAGGTGGGGCAGAGAACCGTGACTTTTACTGCAGTACCGGATAATTCGGCGGCTAAAGTCTCCGACAGAGATAGCGTGCCGGCCTTGCTGACGTTGTAAGCGGCCATACTGGGCGCGGCGCCGAAGGCCGCGGCGGAGGCGACGTTGATGATGCCCCGCGGACGGTCCGACGGTTCGGCCGATCGCAGGATCGGCGCAAACACGTGACAGCCGTGGATGGGGCCCCACAGGTTGATGCCCAGCACCCAGTGCCAGTCGTCAAGGGGGAGTTCACCGATCGGGGCACCGCCGGAGCCGACGCCGGCGTTGTTGATCACCAGGGTGGGTGCGTCTCCCAACCATGATTCCGACTGCGCGGCCAGTGCGGTGACATCGTCGATTTGCGTTACATCGCACGGGATTGCCAGGGCCTCACCGCCGCTGTCAGTGATCGTGCTGGCAGTTTTCGCGGCGGCGACTTCGTTGATGTCGCTGCAGACGACCCGACCACCGCGGCGCGCGAGCTCACTGGCGAACGCAGCGCCGATCCCACTACCCGCGCCGGTCACTACCGCGAGCGCGTTGTGGCTGACTTTGTTCGACCTGCGAAACGGCCCGATCATTCCCAGCCCGCCTTCCCCTCGGCATCAACGCCATTGGCTTGCGACGACGTATCGATGAAATGCGCGATGTGCGCCATGGCTTTCGTGGCCTCCGGCGACAACCGGGGCAGCGCCTGGAGCACGTGCACCTGGTCTGGCCACACTTGAAGCTCGCACATGCCGCCGGAGCGCAGCGATCCGCGGGCCGGGACAGCGTCGTCCGTCATGCGACGGAGTCAACAGGAAATGGTGACATTAGTCAATGGCAAGGTTTGGCGCCGCAAACAGGCCGCCCTGGATTGCAGCCAGCCTCGCGAACGAGCGGCATAGGACGTGCAGTCGCCGGACAGCTAGCGGCCCGGGGCGCTCATGTGATCGTCAGTGGCCGCGACAAAACCCGCGGCGATTCCGTCGTGGCCAAGATTCGTATCAATGGAGGAACTGCTAAGCCAGATGGCGGCCGTGCTGCCCGCACGGCGGGTCGGCACCCCCGCTGATGTGGCTAATGCGTTCGTGTTCCTTGCGTCGCCTGCTGCGAGCCAAATCCACGGCGCTATCCTGCCCGTCGACGGCGGGCGGATCGCAACCTAAAGCCCTGGCGCGCAAGGCATCCGACCGGGGCGTCACACCTCCGCTTCTTCCGCCCAGCTCGGCCGGCGCGTTTGCTGCGGCCTGTGCGGTGAACGGGCCGCCGCCAGCGCAGCCGCGAGCCCACTACTGGTTGAGGTCTGCGGTGGCGGTTGGCCCTTGCGCAGCATCGCAATCAGCTCCCGGTAGGGGCCGATCAGGTAGACGGTGTCGCCGGCTTTCATTCGGGCGCCGCGGCGGGGGCGCAAGCTGACCGGACCGTCGGGCCCGGTGATCGCAATAACACGGGTTTCAGTCGACAGATCCACCATTCGCAGTCCATCAAGCTCGCTGCCCGCCGCCACGACCATCGCGCCGACCATGAAAGCACGCTGTCCGACCCAGAATGTTCCCAGGACCTGCAGGCCCATCGCCGCACCGATGAACCAGGGGGCTGCCAGGTCCACGACCGATCGCACATTTTCGAAACCGAACCGTCGATTCACCGCAGTGCTCAGCGCGCGGCCTTGCACGCGCATGACAATCGGCACCTTCGTGTCGGATCCCAGAATCTCCAGCAGCACGATGCCGGTCTCGATGTTCTTCATGTCGTGCCCGGCCACCACCGCCACCCCGCGCGCGCGATCGACCCGTGCTGACTCCAGCGTCTGGCGCATTGTCGCGTCTCCGAAGATCACCGGCACGTCGAGTTCGGCCACGGACGGTAGGAAGCGGTTGTTCTCGTCCTGCTCGATGACCAAGACGTCGTAGCCGGCAGCCGTCAGGTCACTCACGACGCGGATGCCGGTTGAGCCTAATCCGACAACGACGACGTGGTCGCGCATATGACGTGCGCGCCGCAGCCCGGCCATTTTGACGAAGCGGCGCGACAACATCAGGTCGGCCAGGAACGCGACGAGGACGGCGGTAACGATCACGCCGCCGAACATCAACCCGACGGCGAACAGGCGCAGCCACGGGCTTTGGTGGGCGAAGCTGAAATCGCCATAGCCCACTGTGGTAATGGTCTCGGAGGCGAAGTACAGGGCGTCGATCCACGTCATCGATGGGTTCTGGTAGGTGAAGCGAAACGCGGCCGTCGCGCCTAGCGTCAGGAACAGCGCGAAGGCCAACGACGGGAAAAGCAGCGGGTTGGCGTCGTCGCGCATGGCGCGCGCGGCATCGATTACACGTCGTACTCGTGAGTTGCCTGAGCGGGTCGCTGTCCTGGGAGGCACAGTGATCCCGCGCGCTTCCATTTCGTCTTTGACACCGATCATCGAGGTCCAGTCGCCGGCGTAGACCTGCTGATCCCGTCCGGGACACGCCACCACCTCGCCGGGGACGGGTGAGTTCTTGCCGTGCACCACCGCCACCGGTGCCAGATCGGCGTAGATCTCCCGCCAGGTCCCGTCTCGCGGTGCCTCGGCTCCCCAGACGACGAATTCGGTTCCGGCAGCTTGGAACTGATGCGCGTTACGGGACAGAACCGCCTCGACGACAGACGGCGCGGCAAGATCGGCGACATCCAAGACTGCGCCAGGGCCGTTAACCTCGGCCACCGCTTCACGCAGCACGTCGTTCCCCAGACGTGCCACCACGCGGACAGTAGAGCTATATTCTCTTGCTAGCAATGCGATTTCAAGGTTGACCGCGTCATTAGGTCCAGCGCAGACGACGGCGCGCGCGCGGTGTACCCCGGCGCCGAGGAGATCGGCGGCAGTGTTGATCTGGATTATTCGGGCGCCGGCGCCCCTGAGTTCCTCGGCGATCGTCTTCGCGAGCGGATCATCACCGGCGATGATGATCTCGCGGTGCATGATCTCGCGCGGCTGACGGGAAATGGGGTTCGGGTGCGGTGGATGGTCCGGCCTTCGCTCAATCCGAAGACCCGGATCATGTGGTCGTGGCTTTGTGTCTTGCGGCATAATTGCTCCACCTTCGATGACAACCGCGTTCACCCACGCGTAGCTGGTCATATGACTATCGGCCACCATGACGGATAGTGCCACCGGAGGGGCAAGCCAACGCCGCTGTCCCGCAGACAAAGTCGCTGATTCGGTGTGGTGTGACTCCGGCGCAACAAGTCCGACTCAAACTTGTCACGTAACCGAAATGGCAATGCCGTATCAGTAAGCCCACGCCATTGCCGCCACGGGAAAAGTCGTGAGAATGACGGGCTCTGGCGCGCGATGGTATCGCCGAGCAAAGGAGTATCCCGTGTCCGAACACCCGCCCGACGATATCTTCAAACTTGTCAAGGACGAGAAGGTCGAGTACGTCGACGTACGCTTCTGTGACCTGCCAGGCACTATGCAGCACTTCACAATTCCGATTTACGCGTTCGACGAGACCGTGTTCGAGGACGGTTTGGCCTTCGACGGCTCGTCGATTCGTGGGTTCCAGTCGATTCATGAGTCCGATATGCTGCTGCTTCCCGATCCCGAAACCGCGACCATCGACCCGTTCCGTGCTCGCAAAACCCTGAACGTGAACTTCTTCGTGCATGACCCGTTCACCCTCGAGGTGTACTCGCGCGATCCGCGCAACGTGGCCAGGAAGGCCGAAAATTATTTGATCAGCTCCGGCATCGCCGACGCCGCCTACTTCGGTCCGGAAGCCGAGTTCTACATCTTCGACCAGGTGAAGTTCGACTCGAATATCAACGGCTCGTTCTACAAGGTGGACGCGACATCCGGGTGGTGGAACACCGGAGAGGAGACCGAGTTCGACGGCAGCCCTAACCGCGGCTACAAGGTTCGGCCCAAGGGTGGCTACTTCCCGGTCGCTCCCACCGACCACTACGTCGACCTGCGCGACGAGATTCTCACCAACCTGACGAACGCCGGTTTCGCTCTGGAGAAGGGCCACCATGAAGTGGGCAGCGGCGGCCAGACGGAGATCAATTACAAATTCAACACACTGCTGCACGCGGCCGACGATCACCAGATGTACAAGTACATCGTCAAGCAAACGGCTTGGCAGGCCGGCAAAACCGTGACGTTCATGCCCAAGCCGTTGTTCGGCGACAACGGCTCCGGCATGCACTGCCACCAGTCGTTGTGGAAGGACGGTGTCCCGCTGATGTACGACGAGCAGGGCTACGCCGGCCTGTCGGATACCGCCCGCCACTACATCGGCGGTTTGCTGTACCACGCGCCGTCGTTGTTGGCGTTCACCAACCCGACGGTGAACTCCTACAAGCGGTTGGTGCCCGGCTTCGAGGCCCCGATCAACCTGGTGTATAGCCAGCGCAATCGCTCGGCGTGCGTGCGTATCCCGATCACCGGCGCCAATCCGAAGGCCAAGCGATTGGAGTTCCGTTGCCCCGACGCGTCGGGCAACCCGTACCTGTCGTTCGCGGCCATGTTGATGGCAGGCCTGGACGGCATCAAGAACAACATTGAGCCGCCGCCGCCGATCGACAAGGACCTCTACGAGCTGCCCCCAGAAGAGGCCGCGGAGATCGTGCAGGCGCCGACTCAATTGTCCGCGGTGATCGACCGCTTGGAGGAAGACAGCGAATACCTCACCGAGGGAGGCGTTTTCACGCCCGACTTGATCGAGACGTGGATCAACTACAAGCGCGATTACGAGATTGCGCCGTTCAACCTCCGGGTGACCCCTTACGAGTTCGCGCTCTATTACGACGTGTGAGTCGGCTAACTAGGCTGACCTACCGCGAACGATTCGGCCGACCCTCTATGGTCTGCAATTGGTGGACTAGGGGCTGATCCGCCGGTTCACTGATTAATGGGTGGGGGCTGAGGGAGTCTCGCAGACGCTATTCACTGTGCCAATTGAGGACCACGCCGTCGGAGTCACGAGTAAGTGAAAGGTGATCGTCTTCGCGTACTTCGATTGTGAGCCCATACCCCGTCAAGATCACACCGATCACACGCCCGTCCGTGTCAAAAATGGGGACGCCGCTCATGCTCGGTCGGTAATTGCCTGACGTGCGGAAGCTGGGGAAGTTTGATGGACGAACTATCGCGCCGTCTATCGTGAACCTCCTCAATCACGCGGGTTGCAGTGAGTTCGTATGTGGAATTCCCCTGTTCTCTGTGGATATCCGAGACCGAGGCACTTCTGTCCCGGCCCGCTACGCAGTAAGCGGTGCCCACTGGGGCAATTGCCAGCAAACGGCCCGCGCTTTTACTGTGGGATTACTGTGGGTCCTCGCCGAGGTCGACTGAGCGATTGAGTACCTGTCAGACCGCAGAAGTACCGTGCATTCCCCGGCCGATTGGCTGGCACATCGAGGTCTCACTTCGTCAAACATTTGTTCGCCGATTATTTCGTTTCTGAGGACAATCTTAACGGCGCCTGAGATGATTCAGCTCGTCGGAAGCCAGCGCCCATAGCGCGCGATCGGCATCTACTAGGGGAAATGGGGGGACAAACGTAGTCATCTGCCTGCAGACCAGCTCGGCAGCATCTTTGATCTTGACAAATAAGGGGGCACCTTATGAAGAAAGTGATTCTCGGCGCCGCGCTGTGCGGCGCCGCGGTGGCATTGGCCGGGACAGCCAATGCGGACAACAACACCTTCCTGTCCAGCTCAACCGACGCATTAGTCCTGGGCCCGACCGGCATACCAACACCGGATGCCGCCTACATCAGCGACGCGGAAAACCTCTACCTCAATCCGTTGGGGTATGACGGCACCACCGCGACGACGCTGGCGCTGACCACCCCGGAAACCGTATCCCTTTCGAGCGTGCCGCAGGGCGAGACCGACCTCATCAACGCGGTCGTCGCCGACTACAACGCCGGCGACATGGACTGCAACACCGCCGGCCTGTGCAGCGACCCGCTGACGATTTTCACCTACTCACAGAGCAGCGCCGTCGCCGCCCTCGCCGAACCGCAACTCGCCGCCGATAAAATCCCCGACGACGCTTTACGTTTCGTGATGCTCGGCGCCAATCCCACCGGCGTTCCCGACAACCTGTACCCGACCGAGGTGTACAACATCAACGGCGACTTCTATGCGCAGCCCGGCTCCGACGGCTCAACATGGCAGGGCATGCTGTTCGGGATGGAACT
>DATJOR010000049.1:0-2442 GCA_035506875.1 Mycobacterium sp. | reverse complement strand
ATCTGATCGAGCTGCCTGATCCGGTCGACACCATGCACACCGGCCAACGTGAGGGCACGCCACCCGATCCGCAACGCCACCCCCAGGGCTGCCTCGTCCGGTCCGTGTCCTGCGACGTCGCCGATCAAGATATGAACGACCCGGTCCGGCGTCTGGACCACGTCATAAAAGTCGCCACTCAGCAGGGCATTCTCACGGGCCGGCCGGTATTGGGCGACGATCGCGACACCGGGCATGTCCAGCAGCATCGGGTCGGGTAGCAGGCCGCGTTCTAGCCGCGCGTTCTCGCGGGCCCGAAGTTCGCTCGCATGCAGGTTGAGGGTCGCGATCTCGGCCCGCTTGCGCTCGATCGCATACAGCAGCGAACGCCGCAGCATGTCGGCTTCGACACGCCCCTTGACCAAGTAGTCCTGCGCACCCGACGCGACCGCTGAAATACCGAACGCCTCGTCGCTGCGTCCTGTCAGCACAACTATTGGCATGGTGGCATCGCAACCGGCGATGCGGTTTAACGCGTCCATCCCGCTGGCGTCCGGCAGCTGCAGATCCAGCAGGACGCAGTCGGGCCGCGCGCTCGTCAGCTCACGCTCGGCATCCGCAATCGACTGTGCCCACACCAACCGGATAGCCGCGCCGGCGTCCGCGATCAACTCCTGCACCAGCACCGCGTCGGCCCTGTCATCCTCGACCAGCAGCAGTGCCAACGGTTGTCGATGCGGTATGGAGCAACCCTGAGCGCCGAGCACCGATTCCAGAATCGGAGCCGATGCGGCGCGCGCACCGGAAGCCATATCCTTCACGTCTCACCACCCGGGCCGCGCGACCTTTGCTCGGGCGGCAGCTCATCACGATACCGGGCGCACCGATCGTTTGCTGAAAGTTGGCGACCGTGCTGGAACCAGGCGGGCCGACGGCGAAGCGGCTGGTCGCAGCTGATAAGAATCAATGCGGAGCACTCAAGACTCACCGCAAGGAGCAAGTCATGGCTGAAGCCGTCATCGTCGAGGCAGTTCGTTCACCGGTCGGCAAGCGCAACGGCGGCTTGTCCGGCGTGCATGCCGCCGACCTGTCCGCCCAGGTGCTCAATGGGCTGGTCGAGAAGGCCGGCATCGATCCTGCGCTCGTCGACGACGTGATCTGGGGGTGCGTCATGCAGGCCGGCGAGCAAGCCCTCGACATCGGCCGCACCGCGCTGCTGACCGCCGGGTGGCCTGAGACCGTTCCCGGTGTCACCGTCGACCGCCAGTGTGGATCCAGCCAGCAGTCCATCCACTTCGCCGCCGCGGGCGTCGTCGCCGGTCACTACGACGTGGTCGTCGCCGGTGGGGTGGAGTCGATGTCGCGGACACCGATGGGAGCCTCGCTGGCCAATGGCGGTCGGCCCTACTCCCAGGCGTTCCTGGACCGCTACCACGGCGCCATCCCCAACCAGGGCATCGGCGCGGAGATGATCGCCGAGCAGTGGGGATTCGACCGGACCAAGGTCGACGAATACTCCCTGGGCTCCCACGAAAAGGCCGCGGCCGCACAGGATTCCGGTGCCTTCGACGACCAGATCGTCGGCATCAAAGTGACCGGAGGGAACGAGAATACGATAGTTCTCAAGGATGAGGGCATCCGCCGCGGCACGACGATCGAGAAGATGGCACAGCTCAAGCCCGCCTTCAAGGAAGACGGCGTGATCCACGCCGGGAACTCCAGCCAGATCTCCGACGGATCGGCGGCGCTGCTGTTCATGTCGGCGGAGAAAGCGAGGGAGTTGAAGCTGACTCCGATCGCTCGGGTGCACACCGCCGTGCTGGCCGGTGCCGACCCGGTGATCATGCTGACCGCGCCGATCCCGGCCACCCAGAAGGCGCTGAAGCGCTCCGGTTTGAAACTGGAGGACATCGGCGTGTTCGAGGTCAACGAGGCGTTCGCGCCGGTGCCGTTGGCCTGGTTGAAGGACATCGGTGCCGACGAGAAGAAGCTCAACCCCAACGGCGGCGCGATCGCGCTCGGCCACCCGCTCGGCGGCTCCGGTGCGCGGATCATGACCACGATGCTCTACCACATGCGGGACAAGGGAATTCGCTACGGTTTGCAGACGATGTGCGAGGGCGGCGGTCAGGCCAACGCCACCATCGTGGAGCTGTTGTGACGGATGCCGCGGTGCTCACCGAGCGCCGGGGCGACGTCCTTGTCATCACGATCAACCGGCCGGAGGCACGCAACTGCGTCAACGGCGCCGTCAGCATCGGCGTCGGTGACGCGCTGGAGCAGGCACAGCACGACGCCGACGTGCGCGCGGTGGTGATCACCGGTGCCGGCGACAAATCCTTCTGCGCCGGAGCAGATCTCAAGGCGATTTCGCGTCGCGAGAATCTGTATCACCCCGACCACGGTGAGTGGGGCTTCGCCGGCTACGTCCACCACTTCATCGACAAGCCGACGATCGCCGCG
>DATJOR010000048.1:0-19533 GCA_035506875.1 Mycobacterium sp. | reverse complement strand
GGTAACGAGCGGGCCAAGGTTTTGGGCAAGACGCTGGACGACGCGATCGGCAAACTGCTCGACAACAACAAGAGCCCGTCGCGCAAGACCGGTGAGCTGGACAACCGTGGCAGCCAGTTCTACCTGGCGATGTACTGGGCGCAGGAACTGGCCGCGCAGAGTGATGACGAGGAGTTACGCAAACACTTTGCCGCACTGGCCGATACGCTGACCAAGAACGAAGACACCATCGTCGCCGAACTTGCCGAAGTCCAGGGCGACGCGGTGGACATCGGTGGCTACTATGCCCCGGACACCGCGATGACGACCGCGGTGATGCGCCCGAGTAAGACCCTCAACGCTGCCCTGGAGGATGCGCAGCAGGCTTAGTCGAGCAGGCCGCGAAGTGTCTCGATGAGCTTGACCCGGTCGGCGGCTGTTTCGGCCATCGGCACCACGTTCAAGGTGGTCACGCCCGCCTCGCGAAACGCCGCGACTCGTTCCTTGACGAATCCGGGGGTGCCGATCAGCGAGACATCTCGCACGAGTTCGTCGGGCACGGCCTTGGCGGCGCCGGCCTTGTCGCCGGCCAGGTAAAGCTCTTGGATACGGTCGGCCTGCGCGCCGTAGCCGTATCTGGTGGCCAGGGTGTGGTAGAAGTTCTTGCCTTTGGCGCCCATGCCGCCGATGTAGAGCGCCAGGTGCGGTTTGACGAATTCAAGTAGTGGCTGGACGTTTTCGCCGATCGCCAGTGCCGGTCCCGCGAACACATCGAGGTTCCCCAGTGCGGGATCGCGCTTGGCCTGGCCGGCGGCGAGCGCCTCGCCCCACACGTCATGCGCCTTCTCCGGCAGATAGAAGATCGGTTGCCAGCCCTCGGCGATCTCGGCGGCCAGCTCGACGTTCTTGGGCCCGAGCGCGGCGATGAGGATCGGAATCCGTTCCCGCACAGGCGTATTGATGAGCTTGAGCGCCTTGCCGAGTCCGGTGCCCTGGTCGGCGGGCAACGGGATGGTGTAGTGCTTGCCCCGGTGCTCCAGCGTCTCTCGACGCCACACCTGGCGGCAGATGTCGACGACTTCGCGGGTGCGGGCTATCGGGGCGTCGTAGGGCACGCCGTGGAAGCCCTCGATGACCTGCGGACCGGAGGCGCCAAGACCGAGGGTGAACCGGCCGTCGGAGACATAGTCCAGACCTGCCGCGGTCATCGCCGTCAATGTGGGCGTCCGGGTGTAAAGCTGCAAGATGCCCGACGCCAGCTCCACCCGTTCCGTGCAGGCCGCGAGATAGCCCAATCCACTGACCGCATCGAACGAATACGCCTCGGGCACAAAGACAATGTCTAGTCCGGCGCGTTCGAGGTCGGCAACCTCGGCGGCAACTTCTTTGAACCCGCCCGCGTAGTTGATGCCTAATCCGATCCGCATGTTGGCTACTCCTAGGCCTGGAATGCCGAAGCGAATTGATCGGCCAACTCGATGGCCTCTTGCTGGATCCGAGGGAACTGGGCGCCCATCGCCTCGGACAACGCCGTCGCTCCCGACAGCGGCCGCACCATCACCACGAAGTCGTCGATCAGGCCCTCCTCGTTGAAATGCAGGAAGTCGCACCCGTTGACTAGTCTTGTCGGACCACCGGAAATCTTTGCCTCGAAGACGAACGCGTGGTCGCGGCCGTTGCTGTCGTGGATCTCGCGGGCGTAATGGAAGTCCTCGAAGACCCGCAACACACCGCGCAGGATGGCCGCGGTGATCGGCTTGCCGACATGGGGCTTGAACGCCACCGGGCTGGTGAACACCACGTTGTCGGCCAGCATCGCTGCGATGCCCGCCTCGTCGCGCTCCTCGACCGCCTTGCGGAACGGATGGGTAGAACTCACCGGACACCTCGCATAGTCAATGTGTTGAGCAGGCGTGACTGACGCTAGAGCCTCGGCCGGGATAAGTCTAGGTGTGATTAATCACTTTGTTGACTAATCGCCCGTTGTACTATGGGCCGATGTCGCTTCGTGACGCCGTGTTGGCCGCCCTGCTCGAGGGCGAGTCGTCCGGTTACGACCTGGCCAAGAGCTTTGACGCCTCGGTCGCGAACTTCTGGATGGCCACCCCCCAGCAGTTGTATCGCGAACTCGACCGGCTCGCCGAGCAAGGTCTGATTCAAGCCAGGGTGGTTCATCAAGAGCGGCGGCCCAACAAGCGGATGTACTCGCTGACCGACGCGGGCTACCAGGCGATCCACCAGTTCACCTCCCGGGCGCCGAAGCCGGGGGTGATCCGCGATGATCTCGCGGTCAAATTGCTGGCCGTTGATGCCGGTAACGCGCAGGCCGTGCGCGATTTCATGGTGGAACGACTACAGTGGGCCACCGCCAAACTGCAACGTTACGAACGGATGCGAGCTCGTATGCTGGGTGGCCGCGACGAAGCCGAATACGTTGCCAAGGCAAAGCGAGTCGGCCCCTACCTGACGCTGATGCGCGGAATCTCGTTCGAACAAGAGAACATTCGATGGGCCGAGCGGACGCTGGCGATCCTCGAACAGCGTCAGGGCGCGGGATCCGCCAAGTAGTGGGCGAGCACCGGTCGCAGCCATTCGATCAGTTGGTCATCGCCCATGCCGGCCAGCGACGGCACGCCGAGGATGTGGCGGGCGACCGCGAGTCCCAGTAGTTGTGATCCCACCAGGGCAGCGCGGTCGGCGGCGTGGTCGGGCGCGACGGCGGCCAGCGCCGGGGCCACTTGGTCGACGAAAACCTGGAGCAGGGCGTCGGCGGCAACGCGATTCGTCGCGGCCGCGCGCAGTAGCGGGAGAAACGGTCCCTGCGGCCCCCAGACGCCGACGAACATCGGCACCAGAACGTCGGCGACACGGTCGGGCGTGACATGCGTGAGATCGGGAAACGTGATGTCGAACCGGGAGGCCGCGGCGAAAAGCTCCGCCTTGCTGCCGAAGTAGTGCATGACGAGCGCCGGATCGACCCCGGCCGCCGATGCGACCGACCGGATCGTCGTGCGCTCGAAGCCGTAGTCGCCGAATTGGGATCGTGCGATCTCCAGGATCGCTGCCCGCGTCGCCTGTCCGTCACGACCCTCACGCGTCTTCGATGTCACGCCAACAGTGTATTCAACAACTGTTGACACGGGTGGGGTAAGCGCCTACCGTCGAAGTCAACAGTTGTTGAAATCACGGAGGCCGCCCTCATGAGCGTTACCGCCATCCAGATCGGGCTCGACCCGGACGTCATCGACTGCTCCTCGTCGGACTTCGCCCAATTTCCGGGCCTGTCGACGGAGAAGTTGCGCGCCGCCAACGACGAGAACGTGGCGGCACTGCGCGCCGCCGGCTATCACGTCGACAACTGCCTCATCGAGTTCGGCGATGCCGGTGCCGACAAAGCCCGTCAGTGGCTGCAGGCCAAGCGCTATGACGCGGTGCTGATCGGCGCCGGCGTGCGACTGGTCGCCGGCAACACGCTGCTGTTCGAGTCGATCGTCAACGCCGCGCACATCGCCCAACCCGGCTGCCGCTTCGTCTTCAGTCGCGCGGCGGTGGCCACCCCCGACGACATTCGTCGTCGGTACCCGAACCCGGAGGCGGTGGCGTGATGACGGTTCACAACGTCGACGTTCTCGTGGTCGGCGCCGGCCCGACGGGGCTGACCGCTGCCGGCGACCTGGCGCGGTCGGGCCGGTCGGTCGTCGTGCTCGAACGCTGGCCCGCGATCAACCCGTCGAGTCGCGCGTTCGCCACCATGGCGCGCACGCTGGAGGTCTTCGACGCCCGCGGAATCGCCGACGAGCTGCTCGCGCATGCGCACAAGGCATCGGGCGTCACGATCTTCGGTGGGGCCCGGATCGACCTCACCCACCTCGACTCGCCTTATCAGTTCGCCATGATCACTCCGCAGACCAACGTCGACCGGGCACTGGGCGCCTATGCCGCGGCGCAAGGGGCCGAGATCCGGCGCGGCGTCGAGGTCGTCGCGCTCGATCAGGACCCGGAGGGCATGACCGTGACCGCGCGCGGTGACGCTGAGCAACGTTGGCGGGCAAAGTATCTGATTGGTGCCGACGGCGCACACAGCACGGTTCGGACATTGCTGGGTGTGGATTTCCCCGGCAAGACGATTCTGTCGTCGATCGTGCTTGCCGATGTCAAGCTGGCGCAGGGGCCCACCGGCGGCGGACTGACCCTGGGCAGTACCCGCAACGAGTTCGCGTTTTTGGCTCCCTACGATCGCGACTGGTACCGCGCGATGGTGTGGGACCGCAACAATCAGGTTCCCGACCGCCAGTCGCTGGACCGGGAGGAAATCGTCGACGTCCTGGCGCGGGCGATGGGCGCCGACCTCGGGGTGCTCGAAGTGGGGTGGAAGTCCCGATTCCATTGCGACGAAAGGCAAGTCGCACAGTATCGGCATGGCCGGGTGTTCCTGGCTGGAGACGCGGCACACGTCCATTCGCCGATGGGCGGTCAGGGGATGAACACCGGAATCCAGGATGCCGCGAACCTCGCGTGGAAGATCGACGCGGTGCTCGGCGGTGCGGACGACACCGTGCTGGACAGCTATCACAATGAGCGCTATCCGATCGGGAAACGGGTGCTGTTGCAGTCGGGAATGATGGCGCGGGGAGTGACGCTTCATCCGCGGGTCTCCCGCAGATTCCGAAATCTGCTGGCGCCCAAGCTTCTCCGCGTTCCACGGATACGTGACGAGGTGGCGGGAAGCTTTGCGGGCACGACGCTGCGGTACCGGCGTCGGGCGGGGGAGAGCGCTTTGGTGGGCACCAGGGCGACACAGATCCCGCTGATCGGTAGGCCGCAGGAGCGCCTCACCGAGCTGCAGCGCGCGCCCGGCTTTGTGTTGATTCGGGAAAGCGGCAGGTCTGCGCTCGATGTGATCGACCTGCACCAAGCGGAGCGATCCGATTCCGGGCCGGCAGTGCTGGTGCGGCCGGATGGCTACGTCGCCTGGGCCGGCGATTCGGCAAGCCGATCCGAATGGCTTGAGGTACTTGCGCGCTGGACGGGGCATGCCGGCGCCGTTGTAGCCTGGGCTTCATGTCCAGCGCAGCCAAGATCAAAGTCGAAGGCACGGTAGTAGAGCTCGATGGCGACGAGATGACGCGGGTCATCTGGAAGTGGATCAAAGACATGCTGATCCTTCCGCACCTCGACATCAAACTGGACTACTACGACCTGGGCATCGAGCACCGCGACGCCACCGACGATCAGGTGACGATCGACTCGGCGTACGCCATCAAGAAGCACGGTGTCGGGGTCAAGTGCGCCACGATCACACCCGACGAGGCGCGCGTCAAAGAGTTCAACCTGAAGAGCATGTGGTCGTCACCCAACGGGACAATTCGAAACATTCTGGGCGGCACGATCTTCCGCGAGCCGATCATGATCTCGAATGTCCCTCGGCTGGTCCCGGGGTGGAAGAAGCCGATCATCATCGGCCGCCACGCTTTCGGCGACCAATATCGCGCCACCAACTTCAAAGTCGACCGGCCCGGAACCGTCACGCTGACCTTCACCCCGGACGACGACAGTGAGCCGATCGTGCACAAGATGGTCTCGATCCCCGAAGACGGCGGCGTCGTGATGGGGATGTACAACTTCAAGGATTCGATTCGCGACTTCGCCCGCACGTCGTTCGCGTACGGCCTGAAAGAGAACTACCCGGTATATCTGTCGACCAAGAACACCATCCTCAAGGCCTACGACGGCATGTTCAAAGATGAGTTCCAGCGGATCTATGACGAGGAGTTCTCCGACCAGTTCGAAGCGGCCGGACTGACCTACGAGCACCGGTTGATCGACGACATGGTGGCCGCGTCCTTGAAATGGGAGGGCGGCTACGTGTGGGCGTGCAAGAACTACGACGGCGACGTGCAATCTGACGCCATCGCACAGGGTTACGGCTCGCTGGGGTTGATGACATCGGTGTTGATGACCGCGGACGGCAAGACGGTCGAGGCCGAAGCCGCCCACGGCACGGTCACCCGCCATTTCCGCCAGTATCAGGAGGGCAAGCCCACCTCGACCAATCCGATCGCGTCGATCTTCGCCTGGACGCGCGGGCTCGAGCACCGCGGCAAGCTGGACGACACTCCCGACGTGATCGACTTCGCCGAGAAGCTGGAGCACGTCGTCGTCGCCACTGTCGAGGACGGCCAGATGACCAAAGACCTCGCATTGCTCATCGGGCCCGATCAGGATTGGCAAACCAGCGAGGAGTTCCTCGGCGCGATCGCCGAGAACCTGGACAAAGCGCTCAGCCCGACTTGACTTCTCGGACCGGCGGGAGGTGCTCGTCGAGGAAGCCGGTGATGACGTCGGCAATTCGTCCCGGCGCCTCGAACATCGGGATGTGTCCGAGTCCGTCCAGCTCGGTCACCCGCGTGCTGGCTGGAAGCTGGGCCTTGAAGTACCGGTGGGATCGCGGTCCGGGAAAGACGCGGTCTTTCTCGCAGAGCACCAGATGAGTAGGCACATCGGTCTGCGCCAGTTCCACCAGTCCCGGCATCAGCAGCGACTTCACTAACAGCTGGAAGCAGGCCGGGCAATGCTTGAGATCCTCGATCACGGCGAGGAGTTCGCGCTCGCTGATCCCGTCCGGCGTACCGCTGATCGGCAGTGTGCCGATCCGGCGGCTCAAGGGCAGCTGCAACAGCCGGGGCCCGAGCAGATGTGCCAGCACCCACACCGGCATGCCCCCGACGAACTTCGCGATCACCTCGAACTTGGTGGGGCTCCACCGGTGCCACCCACCGGCCGGTGCGATGCCGGTCACGGTGCGTGCCCGGCCGCGGCGCTCGAGTTCGAATGCCACCCAGCCACCCAGCGAGTTGCCGACGATGTGGGCGGTCTCCCAGCCGAGTTCATCGAGTTGTCGCTCGACATGGTCGGCCAACGCCGACGAGCTGAGGAACCAGGTGCCTGATCGGGGCCCGCCGTTGTGGCCGGCCATCGTCGGGGCGAACACCTCGTAGCGACCGGTGTCGGCCAGCCGTGGGGCCACCTTGTCCCAGACGAGCTGGGAAATCAGGAACGGGTGCAGCAGCAGGACCGGTTCGCCGGATCCGAGATGAATGGGCGGGCGCGTCGTCATGAAGCCGACATTATGGCGGTACCGCCGGTACCGCAAGAAGCGCCGTATCGACCCGGCGGCAAGACTTAGGATCCGGCGATGACACGCGGTATCTCACGTCAGGCCTTTTTGCGCGGCGGCCTCGGGACGGTCGCCGGCGTGCTACTGGGGTCGTGCGGAGACGCGCCCGGGCCGCCGTCGTCACCAGGCCCACCGGACTGGGGCGCCCTGGCCGGCAGCATCCAGGGCCAAGTCACGCTGCCGTCAAGCGCTGACTACGCCGGCGCGAAGAACCTCTTCAACTCCCGCTTCGACAACTCGACGCCCGCGGCTGTCGTCACCGTGAAATCCATTGGCGACGTGCAGCGGGCCGTTGCGTTCGCTGCGAAGAACGGTGTCAAAGTTGCCGCGCGTAGCGGCGGGCATTCCTACATCGGTGCTTCTGCGGCCAATGGCGCCGTGGTCGTCGACTTGCGTCAGCTGCCGGGCGGGATCAGCTACGACGACAACAACGGTCTCGTGACGATTCCGGCTGCGGCAGAACTGGATTCGGTGCAGACAGCACTGGCCGCACACGGCCGACTGATCCCGAGCGGCAGCTGTCCGACGGTCGGAGTCGCCGGTTTGACCCTCGGCGGCGGGCTGGGATCTGATGCCCGACAGTGGGGTCTGACGTGCGACGCGCTGGTATCGGCGTCCGTCATCGTGCCCAGTGGCGACGCGATCACCGCGACGCCAGACGACCATGGTGATCTGTATTGGGCGTTGCGGGGCGGCGGAGGCGGCAATGTCGGTGTGGTTACCTCGTTTACGTTGCGTACATTCCCGACCACCGACCGTGATGTCGTCACCCTGGCATTCCCCGCGGGTTCGGCCGAGCAAGTCATTCTTGGCTGGAATCAGTGGCTGAACACCGCGGACCGGGCGATCTGGGGCATGGTCAACGTCACGGCCGGCCAGGCTTCGCCGGGCTGCAGCGTCACGTTGGCGACGCCCCCCGGCGCCGGGCCGGGTCGGGCGGCCGACATCATCGCCGCGATCGGAGTGCAGGCCACCAGCAACACAAGCCAGACTCTCAGCCGCATGGACTTCGTCCATTACTTCGAAGGTGGCGCCCAGGCGTGGCACCCGCGCGTTTTCGTTGCCGGCTCGGACATCGTCGGGGAGATGACGCCGTCTGCTGCGCAAGCCATCGTTGCCGCGACAACAGCGTGGCCCCAGGATGCGGGCCCGGCGTCGGCGGTGATCGAGTCGCTGTCGGGAGCGGTGGGTGACGTAGATCCGGGGGGCACCGCGTTCCCGTGGCGGCGGCAGGCGGCGTCTATTCAGTGGTATTCAGAGCTGTCACCGCCGAACACGGTTGACGTCGGGGACGCGTGGTTGGTAGCGGCGCACCAGGCCATGGGGGCTAATTCCGTCGGCGGCTACGTCAACTACGTTGAGCCGGGCAGTACGGCGTCGCGGTATTTCGGCGCGAATCTGCCGCGGCTCAACGCCGTTCGTCAGCACTACGACCCGAACGGATTGATGTACTCGGGCATCCGGCCGGTTTGACGACGGCCGCTGTCCGACGGTGCGGTGTCGGCGTGAAAAGATCGAGTGATCATGAGCGCCACGACTAGATCTCACCGGGTTTTCTCCGGTGTGCAGCCCACCTCCGACTCGATGCACCTCGGAAATGCGCTGGGTGCCGTCACGCAGTGGGCGCAGCTGCAGGACGACTACGACGCGTTCTTCTGCGTCGTCGACCTGCACGCCATCACCATCCCGCAGGACCCCGATGTGTTGCGGCGACGCACCCTGGTCACCGCCGCGCAGTATCTGGCACTAGGTATCGATCCGGCGCGCAGCACCATCTTCGTGCAAAGTCACGTTGCTGCGCATACCCAGCTGGCCTGGGTGCTGGGATGTTTCACCGGCTTCGGCCAGGCATCGCGAATGACGCAGTTCAAAGACAAGTCGACGCGTCAGGGCAGCGACGCGACCACCGTCGGCCTGTTCACCTATCCGGTGCTGCAGGCCGCCGATGTGCTCGCTTACGACGCCGAACTGGTGCCGGTCGGGGAGGACCAGCGTCAGCATCTGGAGCTGGCCCGCGATGTTGCGCAGCGGTTCAACAGCCGGTTCCCGGATACCTTCGTGGTTCCCGAGCTGCTCATTCCCAAGATGACCGCCAAGATCTACGACCTGCAAGACCCGACGTCGAAGATGAGTAAGTCGGCGGCCACCGATGCCGGTCTGATCAGCCTCCTCGACGCTCCTGCTGTGTCCGCCAAGAAGATTCGCTCTGCGGTAACCGACAGCGAACGCGAGATCCGGTACGACCCGGACGCGAAAGCCGGCGTTTCGAACCTGCTGAGCATCCAGTCCGCGGTTACCGGTGTCGAGATCGATGCCCTGGTGCGGCAATATGCCGGGCGCGGCTACGGCGACTTGAAGAAAGACACCGCCGAGGCGGTCGTGGAATTCGTGACACCGATCAAGGCCCGGGTCGACGAGTTGCTCACGGATCCTGCCGAATTGGAGG
This sequence comes from Mycobacterium sp., assembly GCA_035506875.1. Taxonomy (GTDB): domain Bacteria; phylum Actinomycetota; class Actinomycetes; order Mycobacteriales; family Mycobacteriaceae; genus Mycobacterium. Next base: position 9,931 of record DATJOR010000048.1, on the reverse strand, counting down.
CCATCCTCGCCGCCGGAGCGGCGCGGGCCGACGACGTGGCCGCAAAAACGGTCGACCGGGTCTACGACCGGCTAGGGTTTTTGCCAAAACGTCCCTAGCAGGTGGTGATGAGCGAACCGGCCAAACCAGGAATTCTGGATCGGCTGCGGGCGAGGTTCGAATGGTTCGACCACGCGATGCGCGCCAATGACAGATTCGACGAATCCAAGGGCAATTTTTTTGCGGCCGGGCTCACCTACTACACGATTTTCGCGCTGTTCCCGTTGCTGATGGTCGGATTCAGCGCTTGCGGATTCCTGCTGTCACGTCGCCCGGATGTGCTGACCGGAATCGACAACAAGGTCAGGCACGCGGTGCCCGGCGCGCTTGGTCAGCAATTGTTGGACCTGATGAATTCAGCGATCGATTCGCGGGCGTCGGTGGGCATCATCGGATTGGCCGTCGCGGCCTGGGTCGGCCTCAACTGGATTGGCAATCTTCGGGTGGCGCTGAGCGAAATGTGGAAGCAGGGAGAAGGGTCGCGCGGATACATCCGGACCAAGTTCTCCGATCTGGCGACGATGGTGTCGTCGTTCGTGGCGATCCTCGCAACGCTTGCGCTCAGTGCCCTCGCCGCCGCGACGCCGATGGACAAGGTGTTGGGGTGGTTGGGTATTCACAATGCACCAGTGCTGGACGCGATCCTTCGCGTGGGGTCCTTGCTGATTTCATTGCTGGTTTCCTGGTTGGTTTTCACCTGGATGATCGCCCGATTGCCCAGGGAGCCAGTCAGCTTCGCCAGCTCGTTTCGGGCGGCTCTGATCGCGGCGATCGGCTTCGAGCTGTTCAAGTTGGTCGGGTCGATCTACCTGAAGTCCGTGTTGCACAGCCCGGCGGGCGCCACATTCGGCCCGGTGCTGGGCCTCATGGTGTTCGCGTACGTCACCGCGCGGCTGCTGCTGTTCGCGACCGCATGGGCCGCGACGTCGACGGAGAACCTAATTGCGGCACCGGTTGAACCGCCTGAGCCCAAGGCCATTACGACCAGGGTTCATCTCAACGAGGACCTCAACGTGGGACAGGCATTGACCGCTGCGGCAGTGGGCGCCATTGGTGCACTGAGTCTTTCCCGCCTGGCGCGACGAAATAAAGGGTAGGACACGCCTTCACCATCGCAGCTGTCACTATCCCGAAACAATTTGGCGTCGACGGGGCGCTTTTTCGTTTACGCGTGTCATCCTCATTGGACGAATGGTTGCTCCTACGCAAGGGTGGGCAGGCGATGTCGGCTCCAAATTTGTTCCACAAACTGGCAGCTGAGACGATCGGCACCTTCTGGCTGGTGCTCGGCGGCTGCGGAAGCGCGGTTTTCTCGGCGAAGGCTCATGCTGCTGATCTGTACCCGCTGGGTATCGGTTATCTCGGCGTTTCGCTGGCTTTCGGTCTGACCGTGCTGACCGGCGTGTATGCGTTCGGAGCGATCTCTGGCGGACATTTCAACCCTGCTATCACGCTCGGTGCGGCATTGGCTCGTCGGGTGGAATGGAAAGTGCTGCCGGCGTACTGGATCGTGCAGGTGATCGGTGGCCTGCTGGCGGGTTTGGTGATCTACTACATCGCATTCGGCAGGCCCGGTTTTATCGCTACTGGGCACTTGGCGGCTAACGGCTATGGCGAACACTCGCCCGGCGGTTACTCATTGGGTGCGGTGATTCTCGCCGAGATCGTCCTGACGGCGATGTTCCTGTTCGTCGTCCTCGGCTCGACCGATGCCCGGGCGCCAAAGGGTTTCGCCGGCTTGGCCATTGGCCTGACGCTGACGCTCATCAACTTGGTCGCCATTCCCATCTCCAACGCGTCGGCCAACCCGGCGCGGTCCACCGCTGTCGCATTCTTCAACGGCGACGGGGCACCCCAGCAGCTGTGGGTGTTCTGGCTCGCGCCACTGATCGGTGGAGCGATCGCCGGTATCGCCTATCCGTTCCTGTTCGGCCGGGCCGAGGAGACCGCGGACCATTCGGCCGATTAGCTGACCATCTTCAGGCCCACGATGCAGCCGACCACACCGGCGATCAGCATGAGCTTGACCGGCGACGATGTTTCGTCGCCGGTCAAGATCGCGTAGCCGACGGTGAGCACCGCGCCGACCCCGACCCAGACCGCGTAGCTGGTCCCGGTCGGCAGGCTGCGCATCGCGAACGCCAGGCCGCTCATCGAGAACATCAGCGCGACAAGAAAAACCAGCGACGGGAGCAGACGCGAAAAGCCGTCAGACCTACTCAGTGCGGTCGCCCACACCGCTTCCAGGACTCCCGACGCCACCAGGACCAGCCAGGCCATGATGCACCTCTTTCAGCGCCGTCTTGTCGCTGGCCGGGTACGGTGCGCCTCGTCCGGTGTCGGTTGCTGACGGGTTCGACGGTAGCGAACGCATCGCCACCGCCTCGCCCATCCTCTCCGCGAACAGCGTTGCCGCTCTGAGCGGGCGAAGCATGACGGTGATCTCGTCGATCAGCCCGCTGTCGCCGGTGTGCACGAAATCGCAGCCCTCGATCTCCAAGTCGCCCACCATGGCCTTGAACCGCAGAGCGCGATCTCCGGCGGCCTGCCCGCCGATCTCGTTTTCAAAGCGGAAGTCCGCCAACACGTCTGCGACCGCGGCGATGATGGCCGCGACCGTATCCCGGCCGCGGTAGGGACGGTGCGCAATCGGACTGTGCAGGACCACGTCGTGGGCGAAAATATTGCCAATGGTGTCGAATTCACCGGATTCGACGGCCACGCGAAACGGATGCATGGGTTCTCCGTGCTTAGTGGATGGTCGCGGTGCCGACGGCGACCGTGACGGCGGCGATGAAAATCAACGCGGTCAGGGCGACATTGCGAGGTTCGCGGAGGTAGGCGTGTGATCCGATGGCGCCCACCATGACAATTGCGAATCCGACTGCGGCGGCCGGAGTGAGAAACCGTGCGGTGCCCACCAGGCGAGGAACGACTATGCCGATGGCGCCGAGCAATTCACAAAATGCCGTGACGCGGATCACCGGCAGCGGAAACGGCGCGACGCCAGTTTGCCCGCTGGCAATCAGCCGCTCCTTGGGCTGGCTGATCTTCGCTGCGCCCGATGCGGCGAAGACGCCGGCCAGTAGCACCTGCAATGTCCACAGCAATGCATTCATCCTGATCTCCCGAATTCGATGACGGTTCACAGGTATGACGAGACGGCCGAGCGCGATGTGACAGCGTGTCGGTCAGGATCCGGTCAGATAGCGGTGCACGGTCGGACCAACCCAGCTAACGACATCCTCGACAGCCGTTGACGCGATCGGCTCGAGCTTGAGTTGGTAACGCGCGAAAGCCAATCCGGCTAAGTGGCTGGCCACCAATTCGACGCGCAACTCGGCATCGGTGACCCCGAATTCGGCAGCGACCCGTTGGGCGACCGGACCGGCGAGGGCGTCGTGCAGCACTTGTCGGGCCAGCGGTTGGATCGCCGCCGACCGCCACACCGCGAGGAACGGCTCGAAGCCCCCTGCTTCGTCCCAGTGCTCGAGGAAGCGGCGCACCAATCTTGGGCCGACGTCGTCGGGGCCGTCGTCGAGCAGCGCTGCTAGCTGGTGCAGTGGGTGCTCAGGACCGGTCAGGGCCGAGGCGCTGAACAAGCCTTCCTTGCTGCCGAAGAAGTAATAGACCATCGCGACATCGACGCCGGCGTCGGCCGCGATCGAGCGGACGGTGGCGCGTTCGTACCCATCGCGCATGAAGCGTTCGCGTGCGACGTCGATGATCCGCTGCCGGCTCTGCTGGCCGGTGCGCCACCGTCCCGGTCGTCGGGCCTCTGACATGCGCAAAAGCATACTTCAGCAGACGTTGACGTTCAGTATGTTAGCGGCGTAGCGTGGTTCTTCAACAACAGTTGAAGTTATCGCCGAAGAAAGGAGTTCGAGATGGTTACGGATACGCGTGAACGACGGCTGTGGTGGCGGCATCTGATCTCGATCCTGGTCTTCCCGGTGACGATGACCGTGGTGATACCGGCGCTAATCGTGGCGCCGGAGGGTGTGCGGCCGAACCTCGGTTCTCCCCTCGGGGTCGCGTCCGTCATCGCTGGTGGTGTGCTGATCGCCGGCGGGCTGGGCATGTGGTTGTGGACGGTGATTCTGTTCGACCGCATCGGCAAGGGGACGCTGGGCGTGGGCAGCGTGATGGGAGAGCCGGTCCACCTCGTTGTGGTAGGGCCGTACCGGCATGTACGGAATCCGATGATCACCGGTGTGCTTGCCATCCTGCTCGGGGAGGCCGCTGTGGCCGCTTCGGGTTGGCTGCTGCTGTGGTTCGCGATATTCCTGACCTTTCAGCTCATCGCCATCCGCTTCTGGGAAGAACCGCACCTCGTCCACCGGCACGGCGGTGAATATCTCGAATACCGGCAGCACGTTCCACGCTGGATTCCGCGAATTTCGGCGTGGACGCCGAGCGCTCAGAGGTAGAGCTAAGCTCGCCAGCCGCCGTCAGCCATGACGCGCATGACCTGCAAATCCCGATTCAGCACAACGAGGTTGGCGTCGGCGCCGGTTCGCAAGCTCCCGACGCGGTCCAGACCGAGCGCCCGGGCCGGCGTCGTCGAGGTCATCTGGACCGCGGCGGCCAGCGCCGCGTCGCGGTCCGGGCCGAGGGTGGCCGCGGCGAGGAAGAGCTGATCCATCGTCGCGGTGCTGCCCGCGATCGTCGAGGTGCCGCGCACGTGTGCCACCTGCTCGATCACGTCGATCTGTATTGTTCCCAAACGGAATTCGCCATCGCCCAACCCCGCCGCCGCGGTGGCGTCGGTGACCAAGGCCACCCGGTCGGCTCCCGCCGCGGCGATCACCGTTCGTTGCACGGCGGGGTGAACGTGCACGCCGTCGGCGATCAACTCGACGGTCACCCGCGCGTCCTCCAACAACGCGATCGCAGGCCCGGGCTCGCGGTGGTGCACCGGCCGCATCGCGTTGAAGAGGTGGGTGCCGACCGTCGCACCGAGCTCAACGGCATGTCGGGTCTGCTCGTAGGTGGCATCGGTATGCCCCACGGCGACAACGACTCCGGCGTCGGTAAAGCGGGTGATCGCATCGTCGCTGCCGGCGCGTTCGGGCGCGAGGGTGACCATCCGGATCGCGCCGTCGCCCGCGGTCAGCAGGGCGTCGATCTCGGCGGGCACCGGGTCGCGTAACTGCGCAAGATCGTGTGCCCCGCAGCGCGCCGTGCTCAGCCACGGACCCTCCAGATGAATACCCGCGACGGTGCCTGCGCGGGTTGAATCGGCGAGTGCACGCACCGCGCTGAGCAGGTCGGCGGGCGACGCGGTGACCAGGCTGGCCAGCGTGGTGGTCGTGCCGTGGCTGCGGTGAAACATCGCCGCGCGCACAACATCTCCCACGTCGCCGTCGGCGTATGACGCGCCGCCGCCGCCGTGTACGTGGATGTCGACGAAACCGGGCACGACCAGCGCTTCGGGCATGTCCACATCAGCCGGCCGCGGCGGCGGGCCCGGCCCGCAACCCACGATCTGTCTGCCCGAAACTTCGACCCAGCCCGGTCGGTAGATACCCTGCTCGAGCGCCACGGCGCCGGCGGTGATCAGCGGCATGCCGGCACATCTCTTGCTGTGCTGGGCAATTCGTCCGCCCAGCGGCCGTCGTTCTCCCAGAAGTGGCGGATTTCTTCGAGTTGGCGGCCTTTGGTCTCGGGAGCATACCGGTACACGAAGGCCCATCCGCTCACCGCGAAGACGCCGAATACCGCGAAAGTTCCTGCGCCACCCAGCGAATGCAGCATCGTCAGGAACACGCCGGCAATGACCGCGTTGGCCAGCAGATTGGCGGTCAGCATCGCGCTCGATCCCATCGATCGCAGCCGGGATGGGAAACTCTCGCCGGCGTAGACCCACACCAGTGCGCCGAAGCCGAAAGTGAATCCCATCGTGAACAGCAGCACGCCGACGAATCCGAATATTGCGGGGGAATGCGCGGCGAACACCACGACCAGCACTACGTCGGCGGCGATCATCGCGCCAATCCCACACAGCAGTACGGGACGCCGACCCAGCCGGTCGACCAGAACCATTGACACCAGCACCGCGGCCAGCGCGGCGACCTGCACCATGGCCGGAAGTACCAGCAGCGCGAAGTTGTCGCGAAAGCCGATCGCGTCGAACAGCTTTGGGCTGTAGTAGACGATCGCGTTGACGCCGGTGATCTGAATGAAAAAACCTAACGCGACGACGAAGACGGTGGCGCGCAGGTAGGGCCGGCGCAGCATCTCTATGAGACTACCGCCGCGTTCTTCTCTCAGCGCGGCGCCGATCTCGGCCAGGTCACGTTCCACGTCACTGTCCGGCTCCAGGTGTTGCAGCGCTCGCCGGGCTTCGGTGACCCGGCCCTTGAGCATGTACCACCGAGCGGTGTCCGGCATCCGCAGCAACAGCAGCGCCACCAATGTCGCGGGCACCGCCGCCAATGCCAGCATCCAGCGCCAATCGCGCGAATCGGCCAGCAGGTAGCAGACCAGGTAGCCCAGGATGATGCCGAACACCGTTGCAACCTGGTAGCCGGCCAGCAGAGAACCACGCATGCGCGCCGGCGCGGATTCGGCCACATACACCGGGACCACGACGACGGACACCCCGATCGTCAGGCCCAGCAAGAGCCGAGCCACCAGAAGCATGGGCACCGAGTCCGACATCGCGCCCAGCGTTGCGAACGCCGCGTAGCCCGCCGCCACCAACACCATCGACCGTCGGCGCCCGATCAGGTTGGCGAGCACGCCCGCACCCAGCGCTCCGGCGATTTCGCCGAGCACCACGGCGGTCGTCACCAACTCCTGTTGCCGTGTCGTCAGACCGAATTCGTCGGTGATGAACAACAGCGCGCCCGCGATGTTGGAAAGGTCGTAGCCGTAGACGATGCCGAGGCTCGCCGCGGTGAGGCCCACAAGCAGCCCATGTCGCCGCGCACCCGTCGTCGCATTCATGACTTGGTGTTTAGCAGTGCCATGAAGCCGAAGTCCATGTGCAGTTGCTGCCCTAGTGAGTTTAGTTCTGCGGTCGGCGATTCATCGAGCGAGCCGCCATGATCAACCCGAACACGATTACGGCGCCGATTACCGCCACACCGACTCGTACCGGCAGCGCGTCGGCGGCCGGCACGATCGCGGCGGCGTTCGTCGATGTACCGGGAGCCGCGTCGCCGCTCGCCGCTTTGGCGACCAGCGACGGATCGGGTTCGATCAGTGCTCCCACCCGGGTTCCCGGCGCGGTGGCGAACCCGTAGTCCAGCAGATGAGCGGCTTGCTGCCACGGCGCAATCGGCAGGCGGGTGCCGTGCAGCAGCACCGCCATCAACCGGCGTCCGTCGCGGTTCGCCGCGCCCACGAACGTCTGGCCCGCATCGTCGGTGTAACCCGTCTTGCCGCCCAGCGCGCCCGGATAGTGGTAGAGCAGCTGGTTGTCGTTTTCCAGCTCATAGCCCGGGTGGTCGGCGTGTCCGGGGAAGTCGAACTTCTCGGTGTGCACGATGTCGGCGAAAGTTGGGTTCTGCCAGGCATATCGGTAGAACAGCCCGATGTCGTAGGCCGAGGTGCTCATGCCGGGGCCGTCCAGCCCCGAAGGTGTGGCGGCGCGGGTGTCGCGGCCTCCGAGCTTGGCGGCCAACATGTTGATCTTCTCCAACGCGACCTGCATGCCGCCCAGTTGCATGGCCAGCGCATGCGCCGCGTCGTTGCCGGAGTGCATCAGCAGCCCGTGCAGCAACTGGTTGACGGTGTAGGTGCCACCCGGGGCAACGCCGACCTTGGTGCCCTCCGCGGCGGCATCCTCGGGCGTGCCGGCGACGGTCTTGTTGAGGTTGAGCTCGCCCAGCGATGCCATCGCGACGAGCACCTTGATAACGCTGGCCGGGCGGTGACGGCCGTGTGGGTCGCGCGCGGCGATGATCGCGCCGCTGTCCAGGTCGGCGACCACCCAGGCCTCGGCGGAGATGTCGCCGGGCACCGGCGGGGTGTTGGGTGCGGTCACCACTCCGCAGCCGCCCAGCGCGTTACCGCCGATCGGCGTCGCGGGCACCGGCAGAGGCAGGGGCGGGTCGCCGGCCTGCGGGACTTCCGACGAGTCCACCGCCGGCGGGGTGGCCACCTTGAATGGGCAGGCGTCGTGGCCGGCGCCGGTGGCGGCGGGCTCGGCGACCGCCGCAGGGATGCCGAGGGCGGCCGGCGCCGCGACCATGAAAGCCGCCGCTAGCAGGCATGACGCAGTCCGTAGGTAGATCCGCAAGAAAGGCATGTGTGTGCAGAGTAGGCGATTATCGGCCCGATTGCCGGGCGCCGCGCTGTGACTGGTGTTACAGAAGTTACAAATCCAGGTAACAGACGCCCGGCCCGCCGATGCGGCCGAGCCACAGCCGTCCCGGCGTTTCGACTACTCCGGTGGCCAAGCCGAAGGCCGGATGCTGGGTGCGTAGCTGGGTCACGACATGGCCGTCGTCGGGGTCGAACGCGACCACCCAGACGGTCGGTTTCGGGTTCGGCAGCCAGCGGTAGGGCAGCCGCCAGAGCACCGAGCGGATGACCGGCGAGCGTGGCGCCAGCCATTCGCTGAGCCGGTTGCGGTCCGAGACCATCGCCACCCAGATCCTGCCGTCGCGGCCGGTCGAAATGTTGTCCGGGTAACCGGGCAGATCGACGGCCAACGGGGTGAGCGAGCCGGCCCGGCTGCCGGTGAGCCAGCATTTGGACAGCCGGCACGCGGTCGTCTCGGCGAACACCAACGCCGACTCGTCGGCGGTCAGCGTGACGCCGTTGGCGAAGTACAGATTCGACGCCAAAACGCTCACCGTACCGTCGGCATCGCGGCGGAACAGTGACCCGGTGGGCCGCCCCTCGACCACCGAGCCCTTGTAGTACTCGTAGTGGAAGCGGCCGGTCGATTCGGTGAAAAAGATTGTGCCGTCCGATGATTCGACGACGTTGGAGCAGAACGTCAGCGCTCGCCCGCCCACCTCGGCGACCAGCGACTCCATGATGTCGGCGGCGGGGTCGTAGCGCAGTAGGCCGCGGTGGCTGTCGCAGATCAGCAGCCGGCCGTCCCGGGCGACCGCCAAGCCCAGCGGTCGCCCGCCGGTGTCGGTGACCACCTGCGCAGCGCCGCCGTTTGGGGTGATCCGGACGATCCGCCCGTCCTCGACACCGGTCCAGATGTTGCCCTCCGCGTCGGCGACAACGTCTTCCGGGGCGGTGCCGGGTAGCTCGACAACGTGCAGCGCCGCCGTCAGGTCGGGATCGGGCAGTGGCCGTGACGGCGGTGGCTGCCACCGGATCGGGTCGATCGCTGGTTTGGTCACAGGTGATTCCCCACGTCGGCCAGCACGCTGCGCAGGATCGATTCGATGGTGTCGAATTCGGTTTGACCGCTGATCAGCGGTGGCGCCAACTGGATGACGGAATCGCCGCGGTCGTCGGTGCGGCAATACAGCCCGGCCTCGAATAGGGCCGACGACACGTGGCCGAGCAGCGCCCGGCGTTCGTCGTCGGTGAACGTTTGCTTGGTCGCCTTGTCCTTGACCAGTTCCACACCGTAGAAGAATCCCTCACCGCGCACATCGCCGACGATCGGCAAGTCGTACAGCTTTTCCAGGGTGGCGCGGAACACGGGCGCGAGCGTTTTGACGTGGTCGTTGAGACCCTCACGCTCGAAGATGTCGAGGTTGGCCAGTCCGACAGCGGCCGAAACCGGATGGCCGCCGAAGGTATAGCCGTGCGGGAACATCGTCGCGCCGTCGTTGAACGGCTCGAACAACCGCTCGCTGGCGATCATCGCGCCGATCGGTGAGTAGCCCGACGTCATCCCCTTGGCGCAGGTGATCATGTCAGGCACGTAGCCGAAGTCGTCACAGGCGAACATCGACCCGATGCGGCCGAA
>DATJOR010000047.1:0-9690 GCA_035506875.1 Mycobacterium sp. | reverse complement strand
GTGACGGGCTCGCCGCGACCGACGCGCGCGATCCGTCGGCCATCGGTGGTTTGCAGGGTGAGCTGAGCGGGCTGCTTTCCCAAGGCGATCCGGCTCAGTAAGCCGAGCTGTCGGCTCAGCGCTGCGGCGACCGCGTCGTCGAGCACTCGGGGCTGCCACCCGCCCCCCGGTCCAGCGGCGCGGCGAACATCTTCGTGATGGATGAACATCTCGCCGAGGTTGGCGACTGGGTCGAGCAGCCGGAACGGCGAGTAGATCGGCGGCCCGGCTGCGACCAGCTCGACAAGGTCGTCCCAGTCCGTTGACCGCGCCATCTGGTCCTGCACTTTGGCGGTGTAACCGGCCAGGAAGGGAAGGGTGATGCCCGGCGTCGCGTCCAGGCGCCGTTCCCGCACTACGAGGTGAGCAGCCAGGTCCCGGGTCTTCCAGCCCGCGCACAGGGTGGGTGCGTCAGGCCCGACGCTGCGCAGGGTGTCGACGAGGGCGCTTCGTTCGCGCCGAGCGGCAGTCATCGCCACACGATACTTCCGGTTGGCGAGCGCAGAAGAACTTCAGTAAGTTAAACTTTAATCTTGTGAACATAAGCTTGTCGCCACCGCACCGGCGTGTTTGTCTTCGATATGACGGGGTATGACCGCGTGAGTCTGAGCCGGTCGAACCGGTTGCGACCCGAACTTTCGAGAGGGACTTCGTTGGCCAAGCTGGGTGCGCTGTCCTTAGTGCCGTCGCAGGACCCGTCGCCGGTGCGTCAGGAATGCTGGTCGAATCCCGGGCAATTCGACGTCTGGCGGATCGGCGTGCGACGCAAGGTGCTGACTCACGTTGCCGAGTTCGTCGCGAACCGTTGTGCTGGCGAGTTGGATGAGGCCGGTGTCGAGGTGGCCGGCGAGATCCTGCTGAACTTCGTGACCGGTGGCAAGTGCCTGCGCTCGACGTTCATGTATCTCGGGTGGCTGTCTGGCGCGCCGGACAGCGACGAGGCCCTGTACGCCTCGGCCAGCTTGGAGCTGCTGCACGCCTTCGCGTTGCTGCAAGACGATGTGATGGACGATTCACCGTCGCGGCGCGGGCGCCCGGCCGCGCATATCCAGTTCAGCGACTGGCACCAAAAGCAGGGGTTGTCCGGATCGCCGCGGCGGTTCGGCGATTCGGCCGCGATCTTGCTGGGCGACCTGTGCCTGATCTGGGCCGAGCAGATGCTGCGCGAGAGCGGCGTCGAGCATCACCGGCTGCAACGCGCGTTGCCGCGCTACGACGCCATGCGCACCGAGCTGGCGTTGGGCCAATTCGCCGATCTCGCAGGCGATGTCCGCGATCTGCCGTCGATGGCGGTGGTGCTGGAAGTGGCACGACGCAAGTCGGGCAATTACACGGTGCGACGGCCGCTGGAGATCGGCGCGGCGATGGCCGGCTGCAGCGACCGCACGCTGTCCGGCCTGGGTCGCTACGGCACCGCCATCGGAGAGGCGTTCCAGCTGCGTGACGACCTGCTGGGCGTCTTTGGCTCCGAGGTGGTTACCGGCAAACCCAGCGGCCGCGATCTTGTCGAGCGCAAGGCGACCAGCGTGGTGATCGCCGCATACCAGCTTGCCGACGCACCCACCCGCCAACAGATCACCGACCTGATGAATGACAGTGAACTCGACGACACCGCAATTGACCGCTGGCGCACGCTGATCGTCACGACCGGAGCTGTGCAGTGGATCGAAGACTTGATCAGCGACCGTGTCACGTCAGCGCGCGACGCACTCGACGAACTTCCGCTCGATGAATCGGTACGGGCCGCGCTGGCGACCATGGCCGCCCTCTGCACGGAGCGCACCGAATGATGACCGTGCCGGATCGAAGCGACCGGGTGGTCGTGGTCGGCGCGGGTTTCGCAGGTCTGGCCGCGGCCCTGCACCTGGCTGGTCGCGGCCGCGAAGTCACGGTGGTCGAACGGGAGAACTGGCCTGGCGGACGGGCCGGGCGGCTTGACGTCGACGGCTACCGTCTCGACACCGGACCGACGGTGCTGACGATGCCCGACATCATCGACGAGACGTTCGCTGCTGTCGGTGAAACCAGTTCGGCACGAATGGATTTGCTTGATGTCGACCCGGCCTACCGCGCCCAGTTCGCCGACGGCAGCAGCATCGATGTCCACAGCGATGCGGCTCGAATGGCCACCGCGATCGAGGAGTTCGCCGGCGCCAACCAGGCCGCGGGCTACCTGCAGCTGCGCAACTGGCTGACCCGGCTGTACCAGACCGAATTCGACGGATTCATCGCCAGAAACTTCGATTCCCCACTGTCGCTGCTGAATCCGCAGCTGGCGAAACTGGCGGCAATAGGCGGATTCCGCAAATGGGACGCCATGGTCAAGCGCTACATCACCGACCCGAGGCTGCGACGAGTATTCACGTTCCAGTCGCTGTATGCCGGTGTGGCGCCGCAAAAAGCGCTGGCGGTCTACGCGGTGATCGCCTACATGGACACCATCTCGGGTCTCCTCTTTCCGCGTGGCGGGATGCGGGCGCTGCCCGACGCGCTGGCCGCCGCTGCGGCGGACGCTGGCGTGCGATTCAACTACGGCACCACCGTAACCGGGCTGGAACGCGCCGGCAGTCGGGTTGTGGCGGTCCACACCGACCAGGATCAGCGCGTCGCCTGTGACGCCGTGGTGCTGACCAGCGAACTGCCGCAAACCTACACGCTGCTGGGCCGCGAACCGCGTCGCGTCGGTACCTTGCGGGCGGCGCCGTCGGCCGTCGTCGTCCACATCGGCAGTCCCACCAAGCCGTCGACGAATCATGCACTGGCACACCACAACATCCTGTTCGGCGCCGCGTGGGATCAGACATTCACCGACATCATCCGCGACGGCCGGCTGATGCGGGACCCGTCGTTGCTCGTCACCAGGCCGACGGCCGGCGACCCCAGCCTGGCACCGGCCGGCCATGACCTGTTCTACGTTCTGGCGCCGGCACCGAACCTCAGCCGTAGCTTCGTCGACTGGTCGAAGATCGGCGACGCCTACGCCGATCAGCTGCTCGACGTCGTCGCGGCGCGACTGGTGCCGGGCCTGCGCGCCGGCGCCAAGGTGCTCCACGTCGTCAATCCAGCTGACTGGGCACGCCAGGGCATGGTCGCCGGCACTCCATTTGCGCTCGCCCACACCTTCGCACAGACCGGGCCGTTCCGCCCCGCCAACACCGTGCGCGGCATCGACAACGCGGTGCTGGCTGGATCGTCAACCGTGCCCGGCGTCGGCGTGCCGACCGCGCTGATCTCCGGGCGGCTGGCTGCCGACCGCATCACCGGCATCGTCGAGCGGTCGAAGCGAAGCGTCATCACGAGAGCCGGCCTGTCATGATCCGCAGCGAGTTGGACGCCGCAGGAATTACGGACCCCGAGCTGCGCGACGCGTATCGACGCTGCCGTGAAATCAACGCCGCCCACGGCCGTACCTTCTTTCTGGCCACCAGATTGCTTGCACCCGAACAACGTCCACCGGTCCATGCGCTGTACGGCTTCGCCCGCTACGCCGACGACATCCTCGACGACCTCAACCCGAACCTGGACACCGCGATGCGAGCTGCGCGGCTACAAGGGCTGTCCGACGAGTTCTTCGCACACACCGAACACTCAACCAATCCGGTGCTTACGGCGGTCGGCCACACCGCCCGCCGCTACGGCATCAGCGATGAACTGTTCGAAGACTTTCTGGTATCGATGCGGATGGATTTGACGATCACCGCCTATCACGATCGTGCCGCGCTCAACCTGTACATGAAGGGCTCCGCGGAAGCGATTGGCCTGCAATTACTTCCGATTCTGGGCACGGTCGGCGCGATCGAGGACGCCGCGCCGTATGCCGCGGCGCTGGGCAGAGCCTTCCAACTCACCAACTTTCTGCGGGATATCGACGAAGACCTGGACCGACACCGTGTTTACCTGCCCGCCGACGAACTAGCGGCCTACGACGTCGATCGCGACCTGCTGGTGTGGTGTCATGTGAATCGCCGCACCGATCCCCGGGTGCGCAACGCCCTGGCCGATCAGCATGACATCACCCGACGGGTATACCGGTACGCCGAAGACGGAATCGCGTTGTTGGCGCCGCGTTCACGGGCCTGCGTTGGCACGGCGCTGACGCTGTACTCGGAAATTCTCGACCGCATCGAAGACTGTGACTTCGCCGTGTTCAACCGGCGTGCCACCGTGGGCACCGCGCGACGACTTCGCGTCGCCGGCACCGGGCTGCTGAGGTCATGGCGGGCGCGGCTGACGCACCCGGCCCCATCGGCTGATCGCCGATCCGGGGTGGCGTGATGGATCGCTGGCAATACTTCATCGTTCTTGCGGCGTGCCTGGCAATCACGTTGCCGCTGGAGATCTTCGGCAACGGCGTCTACCGGCAAGCGTGGCGGGCGGTGCGCGCCATCCTGCCTGTCGCAGCGGTATTCCTGCTATGGGATGAACTGGCGATCGGCGCCCACGTGTGGATGTACAACTGCGCCTATGTCACCGGTGCCGACATCCCGTTCCAGATGCCGGTCGAGGAAGCCTTGTTTTTCCTCGTGATACCGCTGTGCGGACTGCTGACCTACAACGCGGTAAGCACGATTCTGGAACGGTCCCGCCGCCGATGACCGGCCTCGGGTACACCGCGCCGGCCGTGCTGGCTGTGCTGGCCGTGTGCGCGCTCGAAGTACTGGTGTTGCGCACCGGGCTTTTTCGGCGGACCGCTTACTGGTTGTCGATGCTGATTGTGGTTGGATTTCAGATCTTGGTGGACGGCTGGCTGACGAAGCTCAGCGACCCGATCGTGGTGTATGACGATCGGCAGATCACCGGTATCCGGTTTCCGTTCGACATCCCGGTCGAAGACTTCCTGTTCGGCTTCGCGTTGGTCACCGCGGTGCTGCTGCTATGGGAACGGCAACGTGAGCATCGGTAGCGCGGGCCTGCCCCGGTGCGATGTGCCGTCGGCCTTCGATGCCGGCGCGCCCGCCTACGACCGCCTGGTCGGTACAAGCCCCGGATACCATGCCCACCTGCGACTTTCGGCACGGCGCATGCGTCTGCCCGGCCGTGGGCAGGGCCTGCGGTTGCTCGACGCGGGCTGCGGCACCGGCGCGTCGACGGCGGCGCTGCTGCGAGTCGCCCCGCGGGCCGAGATCGTCGCCGTCGACGCGTCGCGGGGCATGCTCGACGAAGCACTGGCCAAGCAATGGCCCCGGTCGGTCCGGTTCGTGCACTCCCCCATCGAGGCGCTCGGCGAAAACGGCGTCACCGGACCGTTCGACGGCATCCTGGCCGCCTACCTGATTCGCAACCTCGCGGATCCCGACACGCAATTGCGCGCTTTTCGGCGCATGTTGCGTCCCGGTGCCACGCTCGCCGTTCACGACTACTCGGTGCGCGACTCCCGAGCCGCTACCTGGGTTTGGCACGCCGTGTGCTGGGGCATCATCATTCCCTCCGGCTGGCGACAAACCGGCGACACGACGCTCTACCGGCATCTGTGGCGCAGCGTGCTGGCATTTGACGGCGCGCGGCAATTCCGACATCGGTTGCGCGACGCCGGGTTCGCCGCGGTATACAGCGAAACCATGCCGGGATGGGAGACGAACATCGCGCACACCTTCCTCGGAGATGCGCCGCGATGACCGATCGCCGCCGCCGGACACATCCGACACCCACGGGACTGCCCGACGCCGAGGCGCTGTCGTCCCGCCCGCACGCGGTCGTCGTCGGCGCGGGCATCGCGGGCCTGGCCGCCGCGACGGGACTGGCCGAACGCGGGATCAGCGTCGACATCATCGAACGCGAGGAGTACCTGGGCGGGCGGGTCGGCGGCTGGACCGAGCAACACCGCGACGTCGAGGTCGCAATGAACCGCGGCTTTCACGCCTTCTTCCGCCAGTACTACAACCTGCGGGACCTGTTGCGCCGCGTCGACCCGCGGCTGTCCATGCTGACACCGGTGGACGACTACCCGCTGATCGACGGCGCCGGCCGGCGGGACAGCTTCCGCGGACTGCCCCGCACACCGCCGTGGAATGCGCTGGCATTCGCGTTGCGCAGCCCCACCTTTCGGCTTCGCGACCTGGCCAGGATCGATGCGCGCGCCGCGGGCCCGCTAGCCGCGGTGTCGCTGCCCGAGATCTATCACCGTCTCGATGACCTGGACGCCGAAACCTTTTTGAAGAGCCTCAATTTCCCCGAGGCGGCGCGTCACCTGGCTTTCGAGGTGTTCTCTCGCAGCTTCTTCGCCAGCCCGACGCAACTGTCGGCCGCGGAGCTGGCCACCATGTTTCACATCTACTTCCTCGGCTCCAGTGAAGGCCTCATTTTCGACGTCGCGAACGCCAACTACGACACTGCGCTGTGGCAGCCACTGCGGGCATATCTGTGCGACCTCGGCGTGCGGTTTCACCAAAGCACGGCTGTGACGGGCATCGACCGCGGCGATGCCCGCAGGTTCCGGGTGCGCACCGATGCCGGTGACCGGCTGGAGGCCGACGGCGTGGTGCTGGCCACCGATGTGGCTGGGCTGCAGCAGATTGTCGAGGCATCGCCGGGCCTCGGCGACGATCTGTGGCGGGCACGAATAGCTCGGTTGCGCACCGCGCCGCCGTTCGTGGTGCACCGGCTGTGGCTTGACCGTCCGGTCGCCACCGATCGGCCCGCGTTTCTGGGCACCGCCGGCCACGAACCGCTCGACAACATCAGCGTGCTTGACCGCTATGAACGCCAAGCCGTGCACTGGGCAAGCCAACACGGCGGATCGGTCGTCGAATTGCATTCGTATGCAATTGAATCCGCGCAGCCAAAGGACGCCATGGTCGGACGCCTGCATGAGCTCTATCCCGAAACCGCCGGCGCGCAAGTCGTCTACGAGCAGATCCTGCAACGCCGCGACTGCCCGCTGTTCGCGCCCGGGACTTACGCGCAGCGCCCTTCGGTAACCACACCGCTGCCTGGGCTGCTGTTGGCCGGTGACGGGATTCGCATCGACTTGCCGGTGGCGTTGATGGAGCGCGCGGCCACCACCGGCTGGTCAGCAGCCAATCAAATGCTGGCGCAGTGGGGAATTGCCGGGCATGCCCTGTGTACGGTTCCCACCCAAGGCCGCTCGGCGCTGTTGCGCTTCCTTGCCGGGCGAGAAAGGCTATCTCCGCGATGACCATCGGTGATTACGTGCGGCGGCGCTGGCCGAAGGATTGGCCGCTGCAGGCCATTCCGCCTGTGGCGTGGGCCGACCAGCGTCCGACCTATCGCGACGCCCAGCCCGCGATCATCAACGCTGCGCTGAAGCGATCGCAACGCAGGCCCACCGGCAACTGGTATGCGTTCGCCGCCAGTCGCGACATACGGGCCGGCCAGCCCTTCGGCACCCGGGTCGCCGGTGTCGAATTGGTGGCCTGGCGCGATCAATACGGGCGGCTAGCTGTCGGTCCGCGCAGTTGCCCGCATCTGGGCGCCGACCTCGCAACCGCGGTGGTGCGGAGCGGTGCGCTGATCTGTCGCTGGCACGGCCTCTGTCTGGCGGGCGACGCGGATGAATTCGGCTGGAAGCCGCTGCCCAGCCACGACGACGGGGTGCTGGTATGGGTGCGCCTGGACAGCGTTGGTGGCGAACCGCCGCTGGATCAGCCGGTGATCTCGGCCCGGCCGACCGGCGACACTCTGGACGCCGTCGCCCGCCTAGTCGGCGTGTGCGAGCCCGCCGACATCATCGCCAATCGGCTAGATCCATGGCACGGCTCCTGGTATCACCCTTATTCGTTCACCCGCCTCGAGGTGCTGACCACTCCGACCGAGGACGCAGACCGGTTCCTGGTCGCCGTGACGTTTCGGGTTGGTCGCGTTGGCGTGCCCACTGTCGCGGAGTTCACCAGCCCGGAACCCAGGACCATCGTCATGCGCATCCTGGACGGTGAGGGATCTGGAAGTGTCGTGGAAACTCACGCCACGCCGATCGGTTTGGATTCTGATGGTCGTCCGCGTACCGCGGTTATCGAGGCCGTCATCGCCCATTCCGATCGGACCGGATTCAAGCGGGCTCGCCGCGCCGCCCCGCTGATATCGGGGCTGATGCGCTTTGCGGCATCCCGGCTGTGGCGAGACGACCTCGCCTATGCCGAGCGCCGTTACCAGCTACGCGCCGACAAGTAATCGGCCCGGCGCTGCTTTGCAGCCGAGAAGATATTGCGGCAGATACCTCCGAAGACCGCATCACGAACCGGTCGAGACGTCGTCCAAAATGCTTCGCCGGCAAGGCCATACGGCGCAAACACCGCACGTTGACGATAGCGATGGCGCCCACCGCCGTCGTCGTGCACCGATAGCTCAAGCCACAGCCGGCCGGGAAGCGGGATGTCGGCGCGAAGCCGCAGCAGGCGTGGCCGGTCGATGTGCTCGACGCGCCACCAGTCCAACGCCTCACCGGGATGCAGGCGCTGGGGAAGCCGGAGTTCTCGATCCGCCTTGGCCGTCCCGGCGATTTGGCTGAGCCACCCACGCAGGCCCCACGCCAGCGGTGTTGCCGACCAGCCATGCTCGGTGCCGATCGAATCGAAGACCTGCCATAGCGTTTCCACGTCGACATCGAGGTCGCGTTCCCACACCTGCTCGTGCAGCGATCCACCGGCCCAGGAAGGGTCAGTAGGCAGCGGCCGTGACGGTGAGCTGTCGTCGCCGTGCTGCGACCAGCGAGTCTGCAGCTCGCCGTCTCGCAGCCGGGCCAGGGCCAGTTCGACGGCGTCTTCGTAGTGGGTCAGTCCACCCACGGGGTCGGGGATGTGTTCGGCGATGTCGTGCTCGGTACACACCACGTCGTTTTCCAGCGAGTCCATCAGCGACGAGGCGAGGGCGCGCGGCAGCGGGGTGATCAGGTTCACCCAATGCGACGAGAGGTATGGGGTCAGCACCGGCACCGGGATCGCGATCCGGCGGTGCAGCCCCGCGATCGCCGCGTATTTGCGGATCATTTCCGTGTAGGTAAAGGTGTCGGGGCCACCGATATCGAAGGCCCGGCTCACCTCGGCCGGCAGCTCTGCCGCTTTGGTGAGGTAATACAGCACGTCGCGAACTGCAATCGGCTGGACCTGGGTGCGCAGCCACCGCGGCGTGACCATCAGCGGCAGTCGTTCGGTCAGATATCGCAGCATCTCAAAGCTGGCCGACCCGGCGCCGATGATCGCCGCCGCACGCAGTTCCACCGTCGGTACTTTCGATTCCGCGAGCAGCCGACCGACTTCTTCGCGCGAGGCCAGATGTTCGGACAGCTGCTGCTGAGCGGGAATGATGCCGCCGACATACACAATTCGCGAGAGGCCGGCTTGCGCGGCCTCGTCGGCGACGATCGAGGCGGCGCGCGCATCGAACTCGACGAAGTCCGGTCGGAGCAGCGAGTGCACCAGGTAGTAGAGGACTTCTTGCCGGTCCAGCGCACCCCGCACTTGTTCGCCGTCGGTGACATCGCCCTTGACGATTTCGACCTGCTCACGCCATGGCACTCCATCGAGCTTGGCAGGCGTGCGCGCCATCACCCGAACTTCGTGACCGGCTGACAGCAATGCGGGAACCAGCCGGGCGCCAAGGTAGCCAGTGGCGCCGAATACGACGCAACGCATGCTCACTCCTCCAATGTTATTTCATAAGTTTAATAGTTAAGATTTTCGTGTCAATGTCGGTGGG
>DATJOR010000046.1:0-39314 GCA_035506875.1 Mycobacterium sp. | reverse complement strand
GCTGCGTACCCTCGTACAGTCGCCCGAAAGTCGGCGATACGGCTGCGATCCGCGCAATTTGCAGCGGGGCCCGCGCCGGTTACCAGCGAGACACAGAGCCTGCCAAGGCTTCGTGAGGGCAAGCGTGTTCCACCGGGCTTCGGACTCGGCTGGAAGACGATGCCAGATGCAACGAGGAGAGAGTCGTGGCAAAGGGCAAGCGGACCTTTCAGCCGAACAACCGGCGCCGTGCCCGCGTGCACGGCTTCCGGCTGCGGATGCGCACCCGGGCGGGGCGCGCGATCGTGTCAGGCCGGCGTCGCAAGGGCCGCCGCTCGCTGACCGCTTAATTCCAAACCCGGTGTAAAGCGGTGCTTTCCGCGCGAAACCGCATGAAGCGGTCGACGGACTTTGGTGCGACGGTGAAACACGGCACCCGAGCCGTGCAGCCAGATCTGGTCATCTATGCGCGACGCGGCGACGGGGCCGATGACGAGGTGCCCAAGGTGGGACTGATCGTTTCGCGATCGGTGGGCTCGGCTGTGCAACGGCATCAACTGGCCCGGCGGTTACGCCACGTCGCCCGCGGGTTGGTGGACGGACTGGGAGGATCGGAGCAAGTGGTGATCCGTGCGCTGCCGAGTAGCCGCGACGTCGGTTCCGCCCGGTTGGAGGAAGAATTGCGCGCTGGCTTGCGGCGGATCGAGGCAGCGGGATTCGACCGGTGAGTGACATAACGTCAAAGTCGGCGCGGTGGCTGCGCGGCGCCGAGACCGCCGTGGTGGGCGGCGTGATTTTTCTGATTCAGCTATACCGGCACATGGTGTCGCCGTTGCGATTGCCGACATGCCGATTCACCCCGACGTGTAGCCAGTATGCGGTGGACGCCCTGGCCGAGTACGGATTGGTGCGGGGCAGTCGGCTCGCGGTGGTACGGCTGGCCAAGTGTGGTCCGTGGCATCGGGGAGGATGGGATCCGATACCCGAACGCCGGAAAGAACGGGCCACCGTGGGAAAGGTCCGGGACACCCCAGCGACGCTAGGGAAGAGTGATTCTGTTGTCGTTTGATCCGTTCAGCCTCGACTATTTCTATTACCCGGTCTCGGCGATCATGTGGCTGTGGTACAAGGCGTTCGCCTTTGTGCTGGGCCCGACGAGCTTCTTCGCGTGGACGCTGTCGGTGATGTTCCTGGTGTTCACGCTGCGGGCGATCCTGTATCACCCGTTCGTCCGGCAGATCCGCACCACCCGGCAGATGCAGGAGTTGCAGCCGCAGATCAAGGCGCTGCAGAAGAAGTACGGCAAGGACCGTCAACGGATGGCGCTGGAGATGCAGAAGCTCCAGCGCGAACACGGATTCAACCCGATCCTCGGTTGCTTACCGATGCTGGCCCAGCTGCCGGTGTTCCTCGGGCTGTACCACGTGCTGCGATGCTTCAACCGGACGAGCACCGGCATCGGGCAGTTGGGGCTCTCGCCCGAGCGCAACCGCGAGCTCGGCAACTACGTTTTCTCTGCCAAGGATGTCGGACACTTCTTGGACGCCAACCTGTTTGGCGCGCCGCTGGGCGCGACCATGACACAGCGGGGAGCGAGCCTTGCGGCCTTCACGGAGTTCAGCCGACCCGCCGTCGTGGCGGTCGGCGTGCCGGTGATGATCCTGGCCGGCATCGCCACCTACTTCAACAGCCGGGCATCGGTCGCGCGGCAGAGCGCGGAGGCCGCGGCCAACCCACAGACCGCGATGATGAACAAACTCGCGCTGTACGTGTTCCCGCTCGGCGTCGTGGTCGGCGGGCCGTTCCTGCCGCTGGCGATCATCTTCTACTGGTTCGCCAACAACATCTGGACGTTCGGCCAACAGCACATCGTCTTCGGGATGCTCGAAAGAGAGGACGAGGCCAAGAAGCGCGAAGCGTTGGAACGCCGGGCGGCCAACGCGCCGGCGCCGGGTGCCAAGCCCAAGCGGCCGGCCAGAAATGCGCCGGCGGGGGGCAATGGATCGGCGGCAGCTTCGGACGGTGCCGACGCCGAGTCGGCAGCCACAAATGAAGTAGCGGGAGACGGCAACGCGGTCAGCCGCACTCCACGCCCGGGAGCGAAGCCGAAGAAGCGCAAACGGTGACCGAGCTTCGGTCGCGACCGGGCACGCAGACTTAGCCGGGCGATGACCCGGACGACTGGAAGGAATCAGGCAGGCATGACGAACGCCGAAACAACCGGACACGACACCGACGAAGCTCCGACGGAAGCGGCCGTAACAGAGGCCGCGGACACCGAGGAGACCACGACCGGCGACGCGGACGCCGGCACCGAGGTCGATACGGAGGAGCGGTTGGTCGCCGAGGGCGAGATCGCCGGTGACTATCTGGAAGAGCTACTGGACCTCCTCGACTTCGACGGCGACATCGACTTGGACGTCGAGGGCAGCCGCGCGGTGGTGAGCATCGACGGAAGCGACGACCTGAATAAGTTGGTCGGGCGCAAGGGCGAGGTGCTCGACGCACTGCAGGAATTGACCCGGCTGGCGGTACACCAGAAGACGGGGGTGCGCAGTCGGCTCATGCTCGACATCGCCAGCTGGCGCCGCCGCCGCCGCGAGGAACTCGCGGCTCTGGGCGACAAGGTTGCCAGGAGGGTACTGGAAAGTGGCGACCGCGAGGAACTTGCACCGATGACTCCGTTTGAGCGCAAGATCGTTCACGACGCCGTCGCTGCGGTCGAAGGGGTTCGAAGCGAGAGCGAGGGCGTGGAGCCGTCGCGCCGGGTCGTCGTACTGGCCGACTGAACCGACACCGAGTTACATAGTTGTAGTTCGCCCGGCTCCAGCACGCACGGGCGGGAGGGATGTTTCACGTGAAACATAACGTTCCCTCGAAGCGGCCGACGGCGTCGGTGCCCCCGCCGCCCGATACAGCCGAAGCGATCTTCGGGTCGCGCGTGGATCTCGCCCAGCGCTACGCGGAGTTGCTCGCGGATACCGCTGTCGAGTGGGGGCTGCTCGGTCCCCACGAAGTGGACCGGGTCTGGGAGCGTCATCTCCTTAACTGCGGCGCGGTCGCCGAGTTGTTGCAACCGGGGGAGCGGATAGCCGACATCGGCAGCGGCGCCGGGCTGCCGGGACTGGCACTGGCGATCGCCGAGCCCGAGCTCGATGTCATCCTGATCGAGTCGCTCCTGCGCCGCAGCGAGTTTCTGCGCATGGCGGTGACCGAACTCGGGCTCGATGTCGAGGTGCTGCGTGGCCGTGCAGAGGACCCGGCGATACGGGACAACGCCGGCGGCTGCGATGCCGTGGTGTCGCGAGCGGTGGCGCCGCTGGACAAGGTGGCACGGTGGAGCATGGCGCTGCTGCGGCCCGGTGGCCGAATGCTGGCGATCAAGGGGGAGCGGGCGGGCGACGAACTCCGTGAGCATCGGCGTGTG
Source organism: Mycobacterium sp. (assembly GCA_035506875.1). Classification (GTDB taxonomy): domain Bacteria; phylum Actinomycetota; class Actinomycetes; order Mycobacteriales; family Mycobacteriaceae; genus Mycobacterium. The sequence continues at coordinate 35,908 of DATJOR010000046.1, read as the reverse complement.
ATGACCTCGTTGGGCGCCGTTGATGCCAGGGTGGTGGAATGTGGCGTAAGGCATCTGTCCCCGCCGACAACCGTGGTGGTGGCACGGCGCGGCAAGCCGGCTCCGATCCGGGATGCGGGACGTCGACGGTCGAACAGGGAGGGCCCATGAGTGCGCCACACGACCCGTTCGGTTCCGAACATGGAGCCGCTACCGCCACCCATGTTTCACGTGAAACATCGGAATGCGACACTCCGATCGGGGCCGCTGCCGAGCGGGCCATGCAGGTGCTCTCGAAGGCCTACGAGCCGCTGCGCCGCCCTCGGGGTCGCCGCCTCTTTACGATCGCCAACCAGAAGGGCGGCGTCGGCAAGACGACGACCGCCGTCAATCTCGCCGCGGCGCTGGCCATCCAAGGGCTCAAGACACTCGTGATCGATCTCGATCCGCAGGGCAACGCCAGCACCGCGCTGGGTATCACCGAGCGTCATTCCGGGACGCCGTCGTCCTACGAAGTGCTCCTGGGCGAGATAAAGCTGAAGGACGCGATGCGCCGGAGTCCGCACAACGATCGGCTTTTTTGCGTGCCGTCCACCATCGATCTGGCGGGCGCCGAAATCGAATTGGTCAGCATGGTGGCGCGCGAAAACCGGTTGCGGACCGCGCTGGCCGAGCTCGACAGTCTTGAACCTGAAGCCCCTTTCGACTACGTCTTCATCGACTGCCCGCCATCGCTGGGCCTGCTCACCATCAACGCTTTGGTCGCTGCGCCCGAGGTGCTGATTCCGATCCAGTGCGAGTACTACGCGCTGGAGGGGGTGTCACAGTTGATGAACAACATCGAGATGGTGAAGGCACACCTGAACCCCGGCCTGAACGTCAGCACGGTGATCCTTACCATGTACGACGGCCGCACCAAGCTCGCCGATCAGGTGGCCGACGAAGTCCGCCGCTACTTCGGGAGCAAGGTCTTGCGCACCGTGATCCCGCGCAGCGTCAAGGTCTCCGAGGCGCCCGGTTACAGCATGACGATCATCGATTACGATCCCGGATCGCGCGGAGCGATGAGTTACCTCGACGCCAGCCGCGAGATCGCGGAGCGAGACGCACCAGCACCCGAGGAGGGGGACAAGCATGACCCAGCCGCTACGTAGAAAGGGCGGGCTCGGGCGAGGCCTGGCTTCGCTGATCCCCACCGGACCGGCCGACGGCGACTCGGGCCGAATCGGGCCGCGAATCGGTGACGCGGCCGCCGACATTCTGCTCGGCGGCCCGCCGGCGGGGGCCGCCGCGGACCCCACCGGCATCGGGGCGGTGTACCGCGAAATCGACCCGGCGCTCATCGAGCCGAACCCGCGTCAGCCCCGGCAGGTGTTCGACGAGGAGGCGCTCGCCGAACTCGTGCATTCGATTCGCGAGTTCGGGCTCATGCAGCCGATCGTGGTCCGGGCCGTAGACGGAGCGACGGGCGGTCCGCGTTATCAACTCGTGATGGGGGAGCGGCGGTGGCGTGCCGCCCAGGCGGCCGGCATGACGGCGATCCCGGCGATCGTGCGCGAAACCGGCGAGGACAACCTGCTGCGCGACGCACTGCTGGAGAACATCCACCGGGTGCAGCTGAACCCGTTGGAAGAGGCGGCGGCCTATCAGCAACTGCTCGACGAGTTCGGCGTCACCCACGATGAACTCGCCGCCCGGATTGGCCGGTCCCGTCCCCTGATCACCAACATGATCCGATTGCTGCGGTTGCCGATTCCTGTTCAGCGCCGAGTCGCAGCCGGGGTGTTGTCGGCCGGCCACGCCCGGGCACTGCTGTCCCTGGAAGGCGGCCCAGACGCGCAGGAGACCCTGGCGGCACGGATCGTGGCAGAGGGGTTGTCGGTGCGGGCGACCGAGGAAGCAGTCACGCTCGCCAACCGCAGCGACACTGCCCAGCCCGCGCCCCCGCGGCGCAAGCCGATCCAGATGCCCGGCCTTCAGGATGTAGCTGAGCAGCTGTCCGGCGCCTTCGATACACGCGTCACCGTCAGCGTCGGCAAACGCAAGGGCAAGATCGTGATCGAGTTCGGTTCGGTGGACGATCTGCAGCGCATCGTCGGCTTGATGAACTCGTCGGACAGCTGACCACAGATACCAACCCGTTACGTCACTGTGACAATCCGGCCGATCAGACCGCCGAATCGTGCCGCGATCAGCTGAATCAAGCTGTGCACCAGACCATTTCGTCTTCGCCTCGGCTTCGGCGAGGCGCAGGGTAGCTTTTCGCCGCGGACCGGCCTGGCCGGGGCCGTTTCGCCGCGACGAACCGGCGTTTCGCGGGTCTCGCGGTCGGCCGTGCGCGGGAGGTACGCTCTTCTGCGGGGTGGCGGCACCACCCGGTCGCGGGGAAGCGGGGCCACTGGCTCTGGCACCTATCGCGCTCCACAAAGGCCCAGGAGTCTAGTGTCTGCTCGAATCACACCGCTGCGACTCGAAGCCTTCGACCAGCTTCCCAAACACGCGCGCCGCTGTACCTTCTGGGAAGTCGATCCCGCGACCCTTGGCGACGACGACCATTTGGCCGACCCGGAATTCGAGAAAGAAGCATGGCTGTCGATGGTCATGCTGGAGTGGGGGTCGTGCGGGCAGGTGGCGATGACGGCTCCCTCCGACTCCGCTGAGGGCGAGCCGACCTGCCTGGGCTACGCGTTCTATGCCCCGCCCCGGGCGGTCCCCCGGGCGCACCGCTTTCCGACGGCGCCGGTGTCGGCGGACGCGGTGCTGCTGACGACGGTGCGGGTCGAGCCCGGGCCGGCCGCCGACGAGCTGCCGTACAGTCTCGTGGCGCGCGTGGTCGACGAATTGGTCCGCCGCGGCGTTCGGGCGCTGGAGGCTTTCGGTCGCACCGAGAACGTCGGCGAGCTGCTCAACCCGGAGAGCGTCGACCCCGATCTGCGGCCTGCGCTGGAGGCATTGGGTGACTGTTCGGTCGAACACTGCGTGATCTCCGCCGACTTCCTGCGTGATGTGGGCTTCGTTGTGGTCGCACCGCATCGGTACTTCCCGCGCTTGCGGCTCGAGCTCGACAAGGGTCTCGGCTGGAAAGCTGAGGTTGAAGCGGCGTTAGAGCGGCTGCTGGAGGCCGCGTCGATGCGGCAGCCTGTTGGAGCGGGATCAGCGTCGGGATCGTCGGCTACGAGCCACTGAGCCGGCTGGCCTGCTCCACCGACAACTCGTGGGCAAGCAGCTCGGCGAAGGTGAATGTGCCGGTGGGCCGGTCGTTCTTGCCGAGCAGATAAAGCCGCTTGACGGCCGCCAGGATTCCCTCGGCGATCGCGTCGCGGGTTTGTGTGGTGATCAGCAGGTCGCGATCATGCGGGTTGGTGATATAGCCGACGTCGACCTGAACCGTCGGCATCCGAGTCAACCGCAGCAGATCCCAGGTCCGACCGTGGGTGCGGCAATCGCGTAAACCGGTGCGCGCGACAACTTCTCGTTGAATGAAGTCCGCAAGATTGCGGCCAATGGTGGACACCGAACCATGCGAGTTGCCGAAGTGAAAGGAGGCCACGCCGTTCGCCGACGGGGTGGCCTGGGTTGCACAGCGCAGGCTGATCATCAGATCGGCACCGACGGCATTAGCTGTCGCGGCGCGCTCGGCGTCCGAAGGGCTGCGGTTGGTCGGCCGCGACAAGAACGTCTCCATGCCGATCGCGGTCATCCGGCCTTCAAGACGACTTGCTAAGTCCCACAACACATCTGCTTCGCTGATCGGTCCGGCGACACCGTGGGTGATCAGCCCGTGGTCGGCACCGCCGCGACCGGGATCGATGATGATGCGCTTGCCCGACAGCTTCGGCCCGGACCGACGGACCAGCTCCTCTTCACGGATGGCATGCAGCGAACCGCCGGTGACCCTTGAGGAGAGAAAGTACAAGGAGCGCAACGTTTCCGGGCCGCAGATGCCGTCGGCGTACAGGCCGTACTCGCGCTGGTATGACATCAACCCGTTGTGGGTTTGCAAGCCGAAGTAGCCGTCGACGAGCCCGGTGTAGAAGCCGAGATCCTGCAGTCTGTTCTGCAGCGTGGCAACGTCGTCACCGTACATCGGCGCACCGAACTGATGGTTCAACGTGCGGGCGCCGAGCCGGTAGGACGCCTCTTTCAGTGCCCGGTAAGTGGCTTCGCCGACGATGCCGTCCACCAGCAGGCCTCGATGCTGCTGAAACGCCCGCACCGCGTGATCGAGTTCTTGGTCGAACACGTCGAACGCGACATGCTTTCCGGTGGTGAGCTCCTCGTCGGCATCGAGGTGCCCCAGCGCAGTCAGCGCAGCCCGAATCTCGGTGACCGCTGCGCTGCGGTCACCACAGCGCAGCGCCTCGCCGGCGCCGCGGTGCGGGTGCGACATCAAAGGCCTCCGGTGAGCTGTTCACAGCCCTGCCGTTGATTGACAGGCTTGGCGGTATTGTCGCAGACGCTCGCCGATTTCGGGAAAACGCCAGGCAAATCGCGGCGACCTGTAGCGAACTATCCGACGTCGGGAACGGCGTCGGAAAGCTCGCGCAACAGCGCCGCCTTACCTTTGGCTCCAACGATGCGCTTGACCGGCTGGCCGTCCTTGAACAGGATCAGCGTCGGGATCGAAACCACCTGAAAGTTGCGGGCGGTCTCGGGGTTTGCGTCGACGTCGAGCTTAGCAACGGTGAGCTTCCCGGCGGCTTCGGCTGCGATCTCCGCCAGCACCGGCGCCACCATCTTGCACGGTCCGCACCAGGTAGCCCAAAAGTCAACTAGCACAGGCGTATCGCTGGTCAGTACATCGCTTTCAAAGGATGCGTCAGAGACATCTACGGGTGCACCAGTGGTCGTCATCGGGTTGCTCCAATTCCAATCAAAGTGTTGCTGATGCAGGGGTTTCGGTGGGGTGGCGCTGTGTACGTTTGCCGGGCTCCGCGTGCTCGGTCAACCAGCGCTCGGCGTCAATCGCTGCGCTGCAACCGGTTCCGGCGGCGGTAACCGCCTGGCGGTAGGTGTGGTCGACCAAGTCGCCGGCCGCGAAGACCCCGTCCAGCGAGGTGTAGGTGGTGTTGTCCTTCACCAGGACATACCCGTCGGCGTCCAGGTCCACGGCGCCGCGCACCAACTCCGAGCGCGGATCATGGCCGATGGCGACGAAAACCCCGGTGACGGGCAGCGTGGACTTCTTGCCGGTGACGGTGTTGAGCAACCGCAAGCCGGTCACCGTGGTGTCGCCCTCGACGGCCTCCACGATGCTGTTCGTGACGAACTTGATCTTGTCGTTGGAGCGGGCCCGGTCCAGCATGATCTTCGACGCCCGGAATTCGTCGCGGCGGTGCACGAGCGTCACACTGCGGGCGAACTTCGTCAGGAAGGTGGCCTCCTCCATCGCCGAGTCACCGCCGCCGATGACGGCGATGTCCTGGTCGCGGAAGAAGAAGCCGTCGCAGGTGGCGCAGGAACTGACCCCGCGGCCGAGCAGCTCCTGCTCGCCCGGCACCCCGAGGTAACGCGCCGCGGCGCCCATCGCCAGGATGACCGCCCGCGCGTGCACCGTCTCGCCGTCGGCGGTGGTGACCGACTTGACCGGGCCGTCCAGCGACACGGATTCGACGTCCTCCGTGCGCAGGTCGGCGCCGAACCGCAGCGCCTGCTCCCGCATCTCGTCCATCAATATGGGACCCATGATCCCATCGCGGAAACCGGGATAGTTCTCCACTTCGGTGGTGGTCATCAACGCTCCGCCGAACGAGGTCCCCTCGAACACCACCGGCGCCAGCTGGGCGCGCGCCGCGTACAGCGCCGCCGTGTAACCGGCGGGTCCGGAGCCAATGACGATCACATTGTGAACAGTGGTGGTCGAGGAGCTCATGCCAGCCTTTCGGATACTCGAGTCGTGTCGACTCAACCAGTCGAACGCCAGGGTAGGCGGTGCTGTTCCCGCGACATTACGGGCGGACGACGTGCCTGTCAGCCAACAGGCCGGTGTCCACTGCACTACACGTCGGCGCGACCGCCAGCGCGGTCACCCCGCCGGGCGTGTCACCGGGAAGTACCAGCAACACGGCCGAGTGTCCGGCGATCTGCATCGGCCGGGCGCCCAAAATGCGGGCGTTCGCCGGGTAGCCCAAGCCGGCCAGGCATGACGTGCGGCGTTGCGGGTCTGCCAATGCGCCGAAGTCAGGTTTGTCGTCGAGCAGGGCGAGGATCTGCGAGTCCGACAACGGGATCGTCATCGGCGGGCGCGACACGGTGATGTGCTCTGCGGTGGTCGGCCTGCTCGGCGTCGGTGCCGGCGGCGAGATCAGCCCGGCGGTCCCCAGCCAGGCCGCGACGGCCGCCGCGGCCAATCCGACCAATCCGACGGCCACCCGCGTCGGACGGGGGAGACGGCCGGGGTGAACGGTGTGCGCAGCGCCCCGCCGGGACCGCCCTGGCTGCTGGGCACGCAGCGTCGCGGCGATCCCGTCGACGACCTCGGGCGCAACGTCTGGAGCCGCCGCGTCGGTGCCGAGGTTGGCAATATCGCGGCGGACCCGGTTCAGCGCGTCCATCGTCTGCCGGGCGTCCGGGTCGCCGCGGACTTCCTTGCGTATCCGCGCGGCGGTGTCGTCGTCGAGAAGACCTGCCTGTAGATCGGCGAGGGCCTCAACCGTCAGCGGTGGATCGGCGCCCGCAGGGTCATACGGGTCGCTCTCACCCGGCCCAACTCCGTTCATCCGCCTCAGTGTCCGTCATCGCCTGCCCCGAACGCCATGCGCGGTCCGGCGCGACTAGCCCGCCGGGCGGTTGGGCGCGGCGTCGGTTTCCAGGTAGCCGAGAATCGCTGCGAGCCGGGCGCGGGCCCGGGCGCATCGACTCTTGACGGTGCCTTCGGCCACCCCGAGCATCGCGGCGGTGTCGGCGACCGAATAGCCATGCATGTCGACCGCCACCACCGCTGCGCGCTGTTCGACAGGCAGCCGCATCAGCGCCCGGTGAACCGTGATCGCCGTCTCGACCTGTGCGGTCCGGTCGGCCACCGGGTAGACGTCGTCGAGCGCGGTGGTGAGATGAGTTTTGTTGCGGCGCAACCGGTCCAGGCATGCATTGACCACAATGCGATGCAGCCAGCTGCTGACGGCGGCGTCTTGTCGAAACGACCCGGCACCGCGGTACGCCGAGACCATCGCGTCCTGCAGCGCGTCTTCGGCGTCTTCGGCGCTGCGGCTGGTCAGCCGGGCGACACGGTGCAGTTGCCGGTGGTGGCGGTAGAACAACTCCTCGAAGGCGTAGCGGTCGCCGGCGACGTGGGCAGCCAGCAATTCGGCGTCGCTACGCCCTTCTCCACGTTGTTCGCGAATTTCCTGCCGAACCAGGCGCCCGAAGCCCACGGCCGGACAGTAACCAATCGGCGAATACCCGGCACTTCACTCAACGGTGCCAGTGGATTACGACGCGGCTTGGACGGTGATCTCGGAGAGGCCGGAGCGGCTCTGCCCGTTGGTAGTCCCCAAGGTCGGAATCCACACCAGTAGATACGACGTGGGCGCCGACGCCTTGACCGGGATGCTGTTGTGGCCCGGCTTCATCGTCTCCGGCTGCGTCAGCGCGGTGGTGTTGTCCAGCTTGCCCGGTGTCGCGGTCGCCGACGAGCGGATCTGGATCTTCGTGCCAGTGCTGGCGAGGTCGAGGTTCACCGCACCCACCACGGTGGGTTTCGGCAGCTGCAGCAGCAAACCGACACCGCTTTTGAAGGCCGGGAACGGGACGGGGTCGTGGTAGGTGTCGGTCTCCCATGCGGTCGCCGGGTTGCCGTCGATCGCCTGCGCGGCCTCGCCCGGGTTGTCGGCCTCGCCGCCGGGGGAGAAGACCGTCGCGCTCACCGGTTTGACCACGCTGCCGGCTGGTGCGCTGCCGTTGGCGCTCGAGCTCTGCGACGGCGCATTGAGGCCCAGCTGGTCCTTATCCAGCCCACCGACGTCACCGAACATCCTGCTGAGCACCGATGCCAGAACCAGCAGCGCCACCACGATGATGGCGGCCCCGACGCCGATCCCGATCGTCACCGCTCGGCGGCGTCGGACACGCGCCTGCGCGTCTTCCAGCTCGGGTGTGCGGATCCTGCCCGGCCGCGCGGGTACGGGCGGCGGCGCGTCCGGCAGGGGGCTCAGCAGCTCGGTGCGGTCGGCCACCGCGGTCGCTTGCTGCAGCAAATTCAAAAGTGTCGCCGCGCTGCGGATTCCGCCATCACCCTGAATCGAATGCGTCGCGGCCGCGGAAATCTGGAACGGGATTTCGCGGTCGATCGAACTCGGTTCGACGGGCTGGCCGGCCGCATCGCGTGGTGCCGGCGCCATCCCACTGCGCTCCCCGGATTCCACCAGCGGCCACCGGTTGACCAGCAGCGCGTACAGCGCGGCGCCGATGCCGCGGATGTCGTCTTCGGGGGTGGCTTCCGGTGTGGTCGCCGGGAAGGCCAGCACCACGTCGCCTTCGACACTGACCCGCACCCGGCTGGGATGGTCGATGGACAGCGCCACGCCGCTGTGGTGGGCGGCCTCGGCGGCGGCGGCGAGCGTTTGCATCGCCCGGGCGGCGCCGACGGCGGAGGGCGAGGTGTCGGCGACCTCCTGCAGCGAGCCACCCCTGATCCATTCGGCAACGACCAAGCCGCCGGTGCCGGTGTGGACGACGTCGAGAACCCGGGCGATCCCGAGTTTGTCGACGCGGCTCAGCCGCATCGTGCGAGACAGAATTTCGCGGACTTGCTCGTCGGATAGCGCTCCCTCGGGGTCCACGAACGTCAGCGAAACCTGCCGATCCAGCGCCGTGTCGAGCGCCTGCCAGAACTGCAGGTGCGGCGCTCCACCGTGGAAGACCAGCAGCCGGTAGCGACCGCGGGCGATGCTCGCGCCGGGAACCAGCTGTGGACCATCCTCGGCCGGTGGCGGGTTAGCGGCCGGTTTGCGCGGCGCGTCGAATTCGACGGGGTCGGCGGGTCCGCCGTTGGACCGCGACGGCTCGGGCGGAGGTACGGTTCCGACCTGAACATCGGGGGGCACATCGGGCTGGAAATCGTCGACGGCCGGTGACGATGCGGGCCGTGAAGCGGCCCGGGGAGGAATCGGCCCATCGTCGACGGCCGGTGACGATGCGGGCCGTGAAGCGGCCCGGGGAGGAATCGGCCCATCATCGACGGCCGGTGACGATGCGGGCTGCCGCAGTGGTTCGGTTTCCGAGACAGCGTTGGCTGAGGTGTTGTCCGATGGGCGGTCGGTCATCCCCGGTCCTTTCCGCATCTCCTCCCCAGCTACCTGCTCCGGAAGCCCCCGCCAGTCGGGCTGGCGTACCGGATGTCCCCCCGGCGTAATCGAATTCCTTTGCTCAGGGTACGTGAACTGACCGGGGCGTAACAGCTGATCGGGTGCGCCGGGACCGCGGGGAACGGCGTTTACGGCGGGGCCGGGAGGCGGCTGCACCGGCGAGCGACGGGGCACCTGGCCGGCCAGTGTGGGCATCGCCCGCTTACGGGCCGGTGCCGCGGTGGGCCGGGTCCCGATGCGGCGGCGGATCGCGGTGAGCGCCGCCCAGGCCTCGGGCACCTGCGCGCGCAGCATCACAGCGGCCACGATCGGCAGCATGATCACCGCGAGCACGAACAACCGCAGCAGCGAACCGGCGCCGCCGCCGTAGGCGGTGAGTCGCTGCATCCCGATCAGCTGGTCCACCACGTGTGCGATCAACCCGGCCAGCAACGAGGCGGTGATCGTGACGAGAATCGTGCGCACCTCGGCGACGCCGAGCAGTCCCCGGCGAGCGGGAGGTGCCTCCCGGCCGCCGGCGGGCCGCAGCGCGTTGCGCAGCAGGAAGTAGCCGACGATCGCGCCCGCCAAAAACCCCAGCCCGTTGGCCAAACCGAGGTAGCCGGCGACCAGCTCGGGATTGTCGGTGATGTGCGGCGCGAGCAGCGAGGCGGCGATCTTGACGGCCGTGATGATGACGATGATCACGATCGGTATCCACGGTTGTTCGCGGGCGTAGAAGACCCGCAGCTCGAGCAGCACGATCGAGTACGGGATCAACGTGAACGCCGACAACGCGATCGCGGTGCCCAGGTAGCCGGCGTCGACGTCACCGAAATGGCCGTACGCGAAGAGCGCGCTGCCGATCGCCGGCCCGCCGACGGTCATGAATGCCACCGTCGGGATCAGGGTGATCATCGTCAACCGGGTGGCCAGCGACAGGTCGGCCAGCACCGCCGGGGTGTCGTCGGCGGCCGCGTTGCGACTCAGCCGCGGCATCACCACGGTCAGCACGGTCACGCCGATCATCCCGAACGGCAGCATCAGCACCAGCCAGGTGTAGTTGTAGATCGCCGGGCCGGACGCGGCTGCCGTGCTGGCGATCTGGTTGGTGACGATCAGGCCGATCTGACTGATCAGCACGTAGAAGACCATCGCGGCGGCCATTGCTCCGAAGCGTTTGAGCCGGTCGTCGATTCCCCACAGCGGGCGCAGGCTGATGCGCTGACGCCGGATCGCGACCAGCAGCACGGCGGCCTGGGCGACCACCCCCAACGTCGTTCCGATGCCCAGCACCAGCAGCTTGGCGTTGCCCATCTGCACCGGGTCCACGGACAGCTGCCCGGGTGTCGCCAGGTACACGCCCAGGGTGGCGATCGCGACGACGTTGTTGACGACTGGCGCCCACGCGGGTGGCCCGAACACGTTGCGGGTATTCAGGATCGCCATGAACACCGAGGAGAGGCCGTAGAAGATCACCTGCGGCAGCAGCAGGTAGGCGAACGCCGTAGTGAGCGGCTCGTTGACCTGGGGGGCTCGGCCCAGCATCAGCTGCACCAGCAGCGGAGCGGCGGCCACCGACAGCAGCGTGGTCGCCAGCAGCAGGGTGGTGGCCAGCGTGAACAGGCGCCGCACGAACGCCGCCCCGCCATCGGCGTCGTCCTTCTCAGCGCGGGCCAGCACGGGCACGAAGATCGCGGTGAAGGTCGCCTCCAGCACCAGCGCGGCGACCAGGTTCGGCAGCTGGTTGGCCACCGAGAACGCGCTGGACAGCGCCGCGCCCAGGATGGCGGCCAGGATCACGATCCGGGCAAAGCCGGTGATCCTGCTGACCAGGGTCGCGAACGCCATGCCCCACGACCGTGACACCAGCGCGGCGTCGGACAGCTCGGGACGGGCCGGGGGTGTGGTGCCGTGCGACGACACCAGCCCGGTCGGTGGCAGCGGCCCGGTGGGCGGTCCCGGCCGGTGTGCTCGGGGCTGGCGCGGCCCGGATGGCCGCGGGGGCGGCTGGGTCGGCGGCCCTGCGGGTCGGCCCGCGGTGGTCATACTCGGTTCTTTTCGTCGACGGGCTGATCTGGCTCGGCGTCTTTCCTGGTGGGCGGCGCGTCGGAGGGGTCCGGCCGATCCAAGTCGGCGGGGTCCGGCTGGCCACGGAACCGGTGCCACAGCCGTCGCCCGGCGAGCGCCACCAGGACGGCCGCCGCGCTCAGCGTGATCAAGAACAAGACCTTGCCGTAGGCGTTGGAGTGCACCGACAGCCGCACCGGCTCGCCCAGCGGGACACCGGCCGGGGTGTTCAGCGCGACGTCGATGGCGACGCGCTGGGTGAAGTTCACCTCGATCGGGACGCGCAGCGGCAGGTAGCCCGGCGGTAGCTCGATTTCACCGAGATCGCTCACCTGCATACCGGGCGGGGCCTCAACGTGCAGCCGGACCCGGATCGGCACGGCCAGGCCGTTGTGCAAGGCCAGCGGGAGCGGGCTGTGCTCGGTGGCCAGCGTGTACGACCCGGTCGGGTTGACGATGGTGACCGCGCCGAACAGGTCATCGATCGCGTTGCCGACGATCTCCAGCCGCCGCCCAGCCAGGCCGTTGCGGGTGTCGGGCCGGTCGGCCTGGCTGACCGCGCGCAGCATGTCCTCGCGCAGCGGGGCGGTGTAGCTGATACCGGTCAGCCCGGAGCGGGGATCGGTCGTCAGCGCTGCGGTCAGCTCCCACAGCCGGCCCACCTGGTCCGCGATCGCGGCGACGACGCTGTTGTCGAACCGGCCGCGTTCGCCGGCGTCGACGCTGGGCAGTCGCGGCGTCCCGGTGACCGGCGGAGTGGCTGAGGCATTCGCGATCAGCGCTGGCAGCGGCTGCGGCACCGCCAGTCCGGAGCGGATCGCGGTCGCAAGCGTGGTCAGGATGGCCCCGGCGTCCTCGGAGCGCAGCTTCCAATTGGTGGGCGGCAGCAGGATCTCTGACCGTGGCGCGACGCTGGGCTGCAAGGTTCGCCACAGCATCGAGCCGAGGGCGTCCTGACGGCGAGCGATGTCGGAGTCGTGCTGTAGCCGGACCGCCAGCGCGGCGGTCAGATAAGGCGGCGCGACCGGATCAGAGCCGGTGGCCGCGAAGGCAGCGCCGACGGCGGGGTCGAACGGCGCGACCACCACCTGCGGGGTCAGCCGGCGCGGCGCGGTGGTCACCGGCACCGGTGCGGCGTTGGCAGTGCTGCCAGCGTCTTGCGCGGACGAATCGGCGGCGGCGATCACCACGGTGTTGCTGTTGGCGTTGCTAGTTGCGCTCAGCAGGTCCACGGTGCGGCGGGTCAACGAGCCATCGGGAATGAGGGTGGCACCGCGGACCGTCGTGACGCCCAGGATCTGGTCCACGACGTCGGCGGCGGAGCTGGTGGCGATCGCGCTGAGCCCGGCGTCGCCGACGCGCTGCACCGCGTCGAGGTCGGCTTGCGCGTAGGGCAGCGGTGCCACACACATCCGGTGCGCCAGCGTGCGTAACCGGTTCAACCAGCTGACCGCCGCGGCCTGCCCGGTCCCTGGGTGCGTCGCCGCCCCCGGCTGCCCGGAGGTATCGGAAACGACGTACCCGGCCGTCATCGCGTTGACGGTGACCAGCAGGTCGGGGTCGACGGCCAGGCACATAGAGCGGTTCACGGCGCCGTCGGGGTCGACATCGTGGCTGGTTGCGAACTCAGCGGCGGCCAACAGCACGTCGAGCCGGCCGCCGGCGGCCAGCGACGTCGCCAGCTCGTCGTCCGTCAACCGGACCGGAATCGTGCCGCCTGGTGCGCCGGGCGCCAGCCGGGGCCGGTCGGCCAGCGGCCACAGCATGGTGATCGGCACGGGATTAGAGGTGTCGGGCGCGACCCCGCCTCCCGCCGCGCTCAGCGCGGCGGAGTTGTCCAGCGGATCCGGTGGCACACCGACTACCGGCAGCAGGAACCGGGCGTCGTCGAGGCGTGCGGGTTCGCCGTAGTCGGGTGTTCCGTTGGCGTTGACTAGCAGCGGGTAGATGCCGGGTTTGCCGATCGCCAGCGAAGGTTTGCTCAACGAGCGGATCGGCGCGGACAGCGTGAAGCCGACCTTGTGGCCGCGCTGCAGCTCACTGGAGACGGTCAGGAAGTCGGCGACCGGCTCGTATTGGTCGGTTTTGCCGTCGAGGTCGGTGCGCAGCCCTGCCGAAGTGTCGACCCCCGGCGCGTGCTCGAGGCGGACCATGACGTCGCGCACCGGGCGGTCGCCGACGTTGGTCACGGTTCCGGTGACTTTGACGACCGGATCGCTGGTCGTAGTCACCGTCTGCGGGGTCACCTGATCGATCCGGACCTGGACGAATGGGGTGGCGCCCGGTTCGCCGGCAGCGGCGGTCGGGGCGGCGGGTAGCGCGAACGCGCCGGTAAAGCCCATCAGGATGGCCACCACCGCGGCTAGGCGGTATGCGGTGGCCCACCGCAGCCGCGGCGCGGCCACGGCGTCGCTCACCCGCGCAAGCGAGTGGCGACCCCACTTCATTGCATCGTTTTGCATCGTCGTCGGCGGATAAGCCCGCTATGGCCCCGGTCCGCGACCGTTCTTCCGCCCCCGCACCGACTCGTCGGGACGACGGTTTCGGGTGCGTGAATGCGTTTGCGGCCGCCGCCGCGGCGAGGTGGGCGGCAGCGGCGGTAGCGCGGCCGGGCCATCGGTCTGCAACTTGTCGATCAGTTCTTCGGCCACCTCGGCCAGCTTGCGTTCATCGGCGTAGGCCAGCCGCGACGGTAGCTCGGGGAGCGGCACCCAGGCCACCTCGGCGACCTCGACATCCTCGTCGGACAACTCCCCACCCGAGCAGCGCATTAAATAATGGTGCACGGTCTTGTGCACCCGCCGCCCGTCGGTGACGAACCAGTAGTCGATCCGGCCCAGCGCCGCCAGCACGCTGCCCTGGATCCCGGTCTCCTCGGCGACTTCGCGAATCGCGGTCTGCTCGGCCGTCTCGCCGAGCTCGATGTGGCCCTTGGGCAGCGACCACAGCATCCGGCCACGCCGGTCGACGCGGCCGATGAGCGCAGCAACCTGCTCTTCACGCGGCCGATCGATGTTGTCGATGACCAGTCCACCGGCCGATGTTTCGTGCACGGTGCGTAGAGGCTCCGAACCGCGGCGCGCCGAGCGGGAGCGGCTTGGCTTGTCCACACCGGCCGGCACGTTGCCGTCGATCGCCGCGCTGTCGGTCTGGCCCTGGCCGGACCCGGTGCGGCGGCGACCACGGCGCCGCCCCCGGCGCCGACGTGGTTGCGCTTTTTCGCCTTCCGACACCTAAGCGATGGTAGCTGGCGTGCTAAGACGCCCCTTGCCGCACTCGCCGGTCGACTGCTGCCCGACTACTCTCTGCGTCCGGCGACGATGCGGGCCGGAACGGCCCGAGGAGAAGCCGGACTAATCTCTCAACGTGCCAGAAACCACCGACGATGCGGAGCTGCTCACCGCGGCCGCGGTTGCCTTGAATCGGCATGCCGACGTGCTGCGTGAGCTCGGCTCGGTGTTCGATCGCGCGGGCCACGAGCTGTACCTGGTCGGCGGCTCGGTGCGCGATGCGCTGCTGGGCCGGCTCAGCCCCGATCTGGACTTCACCACCGACGCCCGGCCCGAGCAAGTGCAAAGCTTGCTTCGGCCGTGGGCAGATGCGTTGTGGGACACCGGTATCGAGTTCGGCACCATCGGCGTGGGCAAGGATGAGCGACGGCTGGAGATCACCACTTTTCGCGCCGATCGGTACGACCGGGTGTCGCGCAACCCGGAGGTGCGGTTCGGCGACTCGCTGAACGACGATCTGGTGCGCCGCGATTTCACCGTGAACGCGATGGCGGTGCGCGTCACGGCGGCCGGGGCCGGCGAATTCGTCGATCCGCTGGGCGGTTTGGCCGCGCTTCGCGCGGGCATGCTGGATACCCCGGCGGCCCCGTCGGAGTCGTTCGGCGACGACCCGCTGCGAATGTTGCGCGCCGCGCGGTTCGTCGCGCAGCTCGGCTTCACGGTGGCTCCGCGGGTCCGCGCGGCGATCGAGGAAATGGCGCCGGAGCTGGGCCGGATCACCGCCGAGCGGGTGGCGGCGGAGTTGGACAAGCTGCTGCTGGGCGCCGACCCGTGCGCCGGCATCGACCTGATGGTGCAGACTGGGATGGGCGACGTGGTGCTGCCCGAGGTCGGCGGCATGCAGATGGCGATCGACGAGCACCACCAGCACAAAGACGTCTACCAGCATTCGTTGACCGTGCTGCGCCAGGCCATCGCGCTGGAAGACCCCCTTCCGGACGGAGGCCCCGACCTGGTGCTGCGCTGGGCGGCGCTGCTCCACGACATCGGCAAACCTGCCACCCGTAAGCACGAGCCCGACGGCGGAGTCAGCTTCCACCACCACGAGGTGGTCGGCGCCAAGATGACGCGAAAGCGGTTGCGGGCGTTGAAATATTCCAAACAGATGGTCGAGGACGTCTCGCAGCTGGTGTATTTGCATCTGCGATTCCACGGTTACGGCGAGGGCAGGTGGACCGATTCTGCGGTGCGCCGCTACGTCACCGACGCGGGACCGTTGTTGCTGCGGCTGCACAAATTGGTACGGGCCGACTGCACCACCCGCAACCGGCGCCGGGCCGCCCGGCTGCAGGCCAACTACGACAACCTCGAGGCCCGGATCGCCGAGCTGGCCGCCCAGGAGGACCTGCAGCGGGTCCGGCCCGATCTGGACGGCAACGAGATCATGGAATTGCTCGGCATCCCGCCGGGTCCGCAGGTGGGGGAGGCGTGGAACTACCTGAAGGAATTGCGGTTAGACCGCGGACCGCTGACCCGGGATGAGGCGACGGCCGAGCTGATGACTTGGTGGAACGCCCGTGGGAACCAGTAGCGACCTGGCGGCGTCCCACTTGGCATGGACTACTGCTTGGGCGACGGCGACGGCACGGCCACGATCTGGCAGCGTGCCCTGGATCTCGACTTGGACGGGGACGGCCGACTGGATGCTGTCGGTCTGGATCTCGACGGCGACGGACTGGCCGATGACGCGCTGGCCGACCTGGACGGCGACGGTATCGCCGACCACGCCGTGCTGGATCTCGGCGGCACCTCGGAGCGCTACCTCACCGACGACGGCTCGGGTACTTGGGCGATGGCGGCGAGTTCGCCGCGAGACCGGCAACTGCGCTGGCTGGGCCTCGACGGCGTCGAGCACACCGGCGGGCCAATGGTGGATTTCGACGGCGACGGTCAGGCCGACGACCGGCTGTTCGACACCGACGGCAACGGGCTGGCCGACCGCGCCATCTCCACCGGCGACAACAGCGTGACGGGTTACGTCGACACCGACGGCGACGGACAGTGGGACGTCAAGCTGACTGACACCGATGGCGACGGCACCGCCGATGCGGCCAGCTCGCTGCACCCGAACCCGTAGGTGCTTCCAGCGCGGTCGTTATCGTGTGGCGGGAATGTCGGCGGGCGAGCGGGGCAGCGCGTACAGCGCCATTCGGCGATTGCTCATGTCGTGCTCGCCGAGGAATGTGCAGCCGGAGAATTCGCACACCCGGCGCGCGGTGGTATTGCGATGGTCGGGGTCGAACATGATTCGGCGACAACGGGGTTCGACTTCGAAGACACTGCTGACAACATGCGGCAGCAGCATTCGACCGAGACCCTGATTCACGAGCGTCAAGTCGGCGATTGCCGCGTGCAGCCCGATGTCGTAAGCGTCCGCTGGATACCGGGTTGCGATGGAATCCTTTGCCGCGCGGTACACCTCGAAATAGCCGCCATCTTGCCCATGCAAGCTGCCAACCAACGGACGGGAATAGTCGCCGGCGAGTTGGGCGCGCAGATACTGGCGCCAACGCGACGCCGGCCACGCACACTCCCAGGCCTCGACGAGATGCGGCATGTTCATCCACTCGGCGATCATGTCCGCATCGGTGTCGGGATCGGCGAGACGAAGCGCATACGGCTCGGGCAACACCGGCGTGGGCGGCGCCGGGACGCCGCGGACTTCCTCGGAAAGCCCTTCGGTCAGCTCCCGCGGCAGGATCGGGACGGCTTCAGTCATGTGCGCCCTTTGCCCGGTGGCCCTGCGAAGGCCTGGGCGATCCGTAGCCATTGCCGCGCGTCGTCGCCTTTTGCCGTCAGGTCTAGACCACGCAACGCGCGCCGCTGGGTGACCAGGAAGCAGAAGTCCTCGGCGCCGCCGGTGACCCGCTGCGTCGCGTCGGCCGGACCCCACGACCAGGTGCTGCCGTCGGGCGCGCGCAGCTCGACGAGAAACGGCTCGGTGGGCGCGGGCAGCCCGTGCACGGCGAAGGCATAGTCGCGGGTGCGCACCCCGATGTGGGCGACGGAACGCAGCCGTGCGGTCGGCGCGCGGGTGACGCCCAGGGCGTCGGCGACGTCGAGTCCGTGCGCCCAGGTCTCCATCAGCCGCGCCGTGGCCATTGATGCGGCGCTCATCGGCGGCCCGAACCACGGCAGTTTGCGGCTGTCGGGAACGGTCAACAGCGCGTCGTGGAGACGCGCGCGGATGAGCCGCCAGTCGGCGAGCAACTCGGCAGGCGGGGTCGCGGCAAGCTCAGCGGCACCCGTCTCGACGAAGCCGATCGGATCGGCGGCCGCGGTCTCCAGCAGCCCGCCGAACGCCGCCTCGTCGGTGATCGACGTGAGCGAGCCGCGGTCGGTCCACAGCAGGTGCCCGATCTGGTGCGCGATGGTCCACCCTTCGGCGGGTGTCGGCATGGCCCAGCGGTCCTCGGCGAGCGGTGCAACCAGCGCATCGAGCTCGTCGCTTTCGGCGCGCAGGTCGTCGACAATCTGTTGCACAGCGGCCACCTGTGTACCTTAACGACGGCCGACGATGCTGTGGGCCGCGAGCCCGCACAGGTAGAGGACGGTCCCGGCCAACACCAGTGCGGGGGAGTGGCCGTCGCTCGGGAGGACGGCCGCGGCCATAGTGATCGCGCCGATGAACGCCACCCAGAACAGCGAATCCTGTACGGCGAACACGTGTCCGCGCAGGGCATCATCGACGTCGACCTGAATGGCGGTATCGGCGCAGAGCTTGACCACCTGGCCGGCCGCGCCCAGCAAGAATCCACCCGCCACCATGACTGCGAGCTGCAGGCCGGCCCCAGTGATCTGGATGATCGCGGCAAGCACCAATGCGCCGTTGGCGGTGGCGTAGCGGCCCCAGCGGCGCACCGCGGGCGGGGTGACCACATTGGCCAGAAACGATCCGGTACCGGTGACGGCGAGGAACAACATCGCGCCGCCCAACGCGCCGGCAGACGCGGCACCGCCGCCGCGCACCAGCAGCAGCACCACCAGCGTGTTGACGCCGAAGACCATCCGGTGCGCGGCCAACCCGGCGAGCGTGGCGGCGACGGTGGGACGCTGGTGCACCGTGCGGATGCCGTGCATCCAACCCGTCACGACCGCGTAGAGGACCGATCCGTGGATCGCCCGCCGGGTCTCGTCGGGACCCAGCACGTGCGCGCCGAATCGTAGTGATAGCAGCAGCGCAATCAGCATCGGGATGGTGACCAGCAAGATGATCGAGGCGCCCCCGTTGTCGCCGGAACCGAACAGGCTGCGCGGTATCAGCATGACGGTGGCGCCGACGAATGCGGCGACCGCACCGGTCGCCGACGCGATCGAGTTCATCGTGACGACCTGCTCGCGGGGCACCACATGCGGCAGGGCGGCGGACAGGCCGGAGGAGACGAACCTGGCCAGGCCGTTGACGACCAGCGCGCCGCATAGCACCAGCACGTCGCCGGCACCGACGGCCAGGCAGACGCCGACCAGGGCCACTGACACCAGCCGGCCCAGGTTGGCGCCGACCAGCACCAGTCGACGGTCCCAGCGGTCCATCAACGCGCCGGCGAACGGACCCAGCAACGAGTAGGGCAAGAACAGCACCGCGAAGGCACCTGCGATCGCCATCGGCCGCGCGGCCCGCTCGGGATTGAACAGCAGCGCCCCGGCCAGACCGGCCTGGAAAAGGCCATCGCCGAACTGGCTTGCGGTTCGCAGCTCCAGCAGCCGCCAGAAGTCGGGCAAGTTGCGCACCGTGCGCCAGACAGCGACAGGTGTGCGCGTGTCAGTCACGGAACCTACTTCCGGGGCGCAGGGCCCTGTTAACAACAGTACAAATATCGCGGAGCGCGCTGCTTGTTCACGACACCGGCCCCACCTGGATGCCATGATGGAGCGGTGGCGCAGCCCGAGGACCCGGAGGACTTCATTGCCCCCGCCGCGCATCGTGTGCGAGCGGGCACTTTGCTTCTGGCTAACACGGATCTGCTCGAGCCGACGTTCCGCCGCAGCGTGATTTACATCGTCGAGCACAACGACGGCGGCACCCTGGGCGTGGTGCTCAACCGGCCCAGCGAAACCGCGGTCTACAACGTGTTGCCGCAGTGGGCCAAGCTGTCCGCGAAACCGAAGACGATGTTCATCGGGGGGCCGGTGAAGCGTGACGCGGCGCTGTGCCTGTCGGTGCTTCGGGTTGGCGCCGAGCCGGACAGCGTGCCCGGGATGCGGCACGTGGCCGGCCGGATGGTCATGGTCGATCTGGACGCCGACCCCAACTCGATCGCCCCGCTGGTCGAGGGGGTGCGGATCTTCGCCGGGTACTCCGGCTGGACGATCGGCCAGCTCGAGGGTGAGATCGAGCGCGACGACTGGATTGTGCTGTCGGCGTTGCCATCTGACGTTTTGGTGCAGCCACGCGTGGATCTGTGGGGGCGGGTGCTGCGGCGCCAGCCGCTACCGATGTCGCTGCTGGCCACCCATCCGATCGACATCAGCCGCAACTAAGCCGGCGCCGGATCGCGGGACAGCCGGCTGGCGATCACCGAGAGCTCCGACGGTGGCCGGCGAGAAGAACACCAGCGCCATCGGCAGGCCTGACGTCAAGGGCCACCGTCGCGGCCATGGCCAGCAGGACGGTGTCTATCGGCAGTGCTCAACGGCAACCCAGGATGCAGGTCGCGCACGCGCCACCGCATTCGGCCGCGGCCGCTTCGCGGCGCAGCGCGTACCGCGCGCTCTGCCAAGAACCGACGGCCACGGTGCCGACGGCGCCGACGATGCACACCCCGACGCACACCGCGACGACGGGCAGCGCGGCGTCGCGCGGCGCGGCAATCGCCACCGCCCCGCCGGCTGCCAGCATGACCGCCGCTGCCAGTTGCGGCGGCGCTACCGTGCGCATCACCGCCTGGGTGCTGTCAGGCGCAACCGACCGCGACAGCGACCACAATGCACGCGCGGCCATCACAACTGCCGCGCACACACTTAGCACTCCGGCGATGAGCATGGGGCCACAATACGAGGCGGCCCAAGGCGCCGCAGCGCCCGGTTACTAGTGCGAGAGCGCCGCTGCGGGAGGAGCCGCCGGCTGGGGTGCTGCGGCCGGCGCGGGCGCCGCGGGCGCCTGCGGCGGGGCGGGCGGTGGAATGGACCCGGGCGGGCCGACGCGGAACCCGTTGACGATCGCGTCGGTGGCCGGCGCTTCGGCGACTGCCGTGGCGGCGTCGGTCGTGACCGCGAGCGAGACCAGGTACTTGTCCGGCCCGGAGGTGACGATGACGTGACGGCGCGAGGTGTTGAGGGTCATGTCGTTTTCGCGGTAGGTGCCCTCGATGATCGACGACGGGGAACCGTAGAAATCAGTCAGCGAAGCGTTGGTGCTTCGCCAGGCGGGCAGTTGTGCGCTGTCGATAAAGCCGTGGGTGATGGCCTCCTTGGGATCGAAATCGCCGACCAGCCGGTACACCACCAACTGGGTGTTGGAGGTGTAGAAGCTCGGGCTGTGCCGGTTGGCGGTCACCAGAAACGCGTCGGGAACATTGGGATCGGGCACCTGCGTCCAGCCGGGCGGCATCGGCAAAGAGAAGTCGAGCGCCTTGAAGTTCTCCGCCTTTTGCGGCTCCATCTGGATGTGCTTGCTGGCGAAGTAGTCACGCAGCGTCCCGGATTGGGCCGGAACGAGCGTCGGAGCCGGTGGCACAGCCGGCGGGGCCGCTGCGGGGACGAGCGCCGACGAGGCGGGAGCGGGCACCGCGGGCACGGCCGCCGCCGTGCCCGGAATGGGGTTGCCGACGGCACCGGGCATGGCCGCGACGGCTTGTGGCAACACGGCCGGGACGGGGACCGGGGCGGGGTTGGGCCGGGGCGGGAGTACCGGGTCGGCCGAGGCGGTGGGGCAAGCAAGACCCAGCACACCCACGACGCCGACGGCTAGAGCTGCGACCGTAACCCGCCAGCTACGGGCAATCTGCATCATGAGAGTCGGTCCTTCCCAAATCGCTCACCGGCAAAGCATGAGTCGGACTGTAACCGCGGGCTCACCGCAGCTACCAGGACCTCAATAGGGTTGGAATAGACCTGGGATAAACCCTGACCGGTCCGCAATGCAACCGAGACAAACGTGTGGCCGACGGCCCCCTCACCGCCGCCCTTATAACCTGTTGGACGTGACCGACTCTCCAACGGCCGCGACGGGCCCCGCTCCTGGCGGCGGCTCGCCTGCTCCGGCTGCTGACTCCGCAGCCGATGCTCCGCGGTATCGATACACCGCAGAGCTGGCCGGCCGCATCGAACGGACCTGGCAGGACACCTGGAACCGGCTGGAAACTTTCAACGTGCCCAACCCGGTCGGGTCGCTGGCACCGACCCACGGCGCTGTCCCGGACGACAAGATGTTCGTTCAGGACATGTTCCCGTATCCCTCAGGAGAGGGCCTGCATGTCGGCCACCCGCTGGGCTACATCGCCACTGACGTCTACGCCCGTTACTACCGGATGATCGGCCGTAATGTGTTGCACGCGTTGGGCTTCGACGCTTTTGGCCTGCCCGCCGAGCAATACGCGGTGCAGACCGGCACCCATCCGCGAATCCGGACCGAGGCCAACATCGTCAACTTCCGGCGCCAATTGGGCCGGCTGGGCTTCGGTCACGACAACCGGCGAAGCTTCTCCACCACCGACGCCGAGTTCTACAAGTGGACGCAGTGGATCTTTCTGCAGATCTACAACGCGTGGTTCGACCCCGGCGCCAACAAAGCCCGTCCGATCAACGAGTTGGTCGCCGCATTCGATTCCGGTGCACGGCAATTGGACGACGGCCGAGAATGGGCGACGCTGTCGGCAGGCGAACGCGCCGATGTGATCGACGCGCACCGCCTGGTCTACCGGGCCGATTCGATGGTGAACTGGTGTCCGGGCCTGGGCACTGTGCTGGCCAACGAGGAGGTCACCGCCGACGGCCGCAGCGACCGGGGAAATTTCCCGGTGTTCCGTAAGCGGCTGCGGCAGTGGATGATGCGGATCACCGCCTACTCCGACCGGCTGCTGGACGACCTCGACGTGCTGGACTGGCCGGAGAAGGTCAAAACCATGCAGCGCAACTGGATCGGCCGCTCCACCGGCGCCGCGGTCCTGTTCTCCGCACCCACTGGCGACGGCGAGACGGTCGACCTCGAGGTGTTCACCACCCGGCCGGACACTCTGTTCGGTGCCACCTATCTGGTGTTGGCCCCCGAACATGACCTGGTCGACCGGCTGGCGGCCACGTCGTGGCCGGACGATGTGGACCCGCGCTGGACCTTCGACGGCGCCACCCCGGCGGAGGCCGTCGCCGCCTACCGCAAGGCCATCGCCGCGAAGTCCGACCTGGAGCGCCAGGAGAACAAAACCAAGACCGGTGTGTTCCTGGGCAGTTATGCGACCAATCCGACCAACGGCCGGCAGGTACCGATCTTCATCGCCGACTACGTGCTGGCCGGATACGGCACCGGGGCGATCATGGCGGTGCCGGGACACGACCAGCGCGACTGGGAGTTTGCCCACGAGTTCGGGTTGCCGATCGTCGAAGTCATTGCCGGCGGCGATATTTCGAAGGCCGCCTATTCTGGCGACGGCGCGTTGGTCAACTCTGGTTACCTGAACGGGATGGACGTCGCGACCGCCAAGAATGCCATCACCGCGCGCCTGGAATCCGACGGTCGTGGCTGGGCGCGCATCGAATACAAGCTGCGGGACTGGCTTTTCGCGCGGCAACGCTACTGGGGTGAACCCTTCCCGATCGTCTACGACAGCGACGGTCGTGCGCACGCGCTGAGCGAGGCCGCGTTGCCGGTCGAGCTGCCCGATATCCCGGATTACTCGCCGGTGATGTTCGACCCCGACGATGCCGAGAGCGTTCCCGAGCCGCCGCTGGCCAAGGCGACCGACTGGGTGCACGTCGAGCTGGACCTCGGCGACGGGCTGCGGCCCTACACCCGCGACACCAATGTGATGCCGCAGTGGGCGGGCAGCTCCTGGTACGAGCTGCGTTACATCGACCCGCACAACTCAGAACGGTTCTGCGCCAAGGAGAATGAGGCCTACTGGATGGGCCCGCGGCCAGCCGAGCACGGCCCCGACGATCCGGGCGGTGTCGACCTGTATGTCGGCGGTGCCGAGCACGCGGTGCTGCACCTGCTGTATGCCCGGTTCTGGCACAAGGTGCTCTACGACCTGGGTCACGTCAGCTCTCGCGAGCCGTACCGACGGCTGATCAACCAGGGCTACATCCAAGCCTTCGCCTACACCGATGCCCGCGGCAGCTACGTGACGGCCGCCGACGTCGTCGAACGCGACGGGAAATTCTTCTACCCGGACCCCGACGGGGAGATCGAGGTCTTTCAGGAGTTCGGCAAGATCGGTAAGAGCTTGAAGAATTCGATTTCGCCCGACGAAATGTGCGACGACTACGGCGCCGACACACTGCGGGTGTACGAGATGTCGATGGGCCCGCTGGAGGCGTCACGCCCGTGGGCCACCAAGGACGTTGTCGGCGCGCACCGCTTCCTGCAGCGAGTCTGGCGGCTGGTGGTCGACGAGCAGACCGGCGAAATCCAGGTGGCCGACAGCGCGGAGCTCGATGAAGACACGCTGCGGCTGCTGCACCGCACCATCGCCGGTGTCTCCGAAGACTATGCGGCACTGCGCAATAACACCGCGGTGGCCAAACTGATCGAATACACCAACCATCTCACCAAGCAATACCGCGACTCGGTGCCACGTGCAGCGGTCGAGCCGTTGGTGCTCATGCTGGCGCCGTTGGCGCCGCACCTGGCCGAGGAGCTGTGGCAGCGGCTGGGCCACCCGATGTCGCTTGCTCACGGGCCGTTCCCGGTGGCCGACCCCGACTATCTGGTCGAGGACACAGTCGAGTACCCGGTGCAAGTGAACGGGAAAGTGCGCGGCCGTATCACCGTGTCGGCCACGGCCGACGCCGATGCGGTTGAAGCCGCGGCGCTGGCCGACGAGAAGGTGCAGACGTTCCTGGCCGGCGCCACACCGAAGAAGGTGATTGTGGTCGCCGGCCGACTGGTCAATTTGGTCGTCTAGCGGCGGGGCGAAGCACCACTTCGTGCAGGTGACCGTCGGGCGGGGTGGCCACCGCTCGCGCTACCGCCTCGGCAACGGTGGCTGGCCGCAGGTACCGGCTGGGGTCGTATTCGTCGCCCGCCGCGGCCACGAAATCACGTTGCATGTCGGTGTCGGTGGGGCCGGGGTAGATCGTGGTGACGCGCAGCGTCGGCTCACTTTCGCGCAGGGAGTCGGCGAACGCGCGCAGCGCGAACTTGCTAGCCGAGTACGAGGCGTTTGCGGCCGAAGGGTTGCGCCCGCTCCCGGAATTGATGAACACTACCTGGCCCGCCGCGCGCCGTAGCGCTGGCAGGAGCGCGAGCGTAATAGCCACTGCACCAACAACATTGACTTCGAAAGTCTTACGCCACTCATCGACCGTGGATTCGGCGACCGGGCCCGGGAGGAAAATCCCGGCGTTGTGCACCAGGACATCGAGCTCGCCGATCGCATTGGTTGCGCTGGGGATCGCATCGGTGTCGGTCAGGTCGAGTGGCACCGTCGCGGCGCCCAGCCGCTCCGCGATGGCCTGCAGCGCGGGCGAGGGCCGTCCGGCCAACAGCAGGGTGTGTGTGGGGGCCAGGGCGACGGCGATGGCGGCGCCGATTCCGCGGCTAGCGCCGGTGATGAGCGCAGTCGGCATAGCGGCACATGTTGAGGCTGGTCAAGCCCGGATTGCGAGGCCTATTCGCCGGCGGCCTCGGCGGCCGGGGTGGCTACCGGCTCACTGGCGGCCAGCCGCTCCAGCGGCGCTAGTGCCTTGGTCAGGGTTTCCACATCGGACTCGCTGAGATGGCTGAGTAGCGCGGCCAAGGCGCCGATCCGGTTGGCCAGCGATTCGCGGTGCACGGCCAGCCCGCGCGGGGTGATGTCGACCAGCACGGCGCGCAGGTCAGACGGGTCACGCGAGCGCTTCACCAGGCCGATCTTCTCCAGCCTGCGGATCGCCACCGTCGTGGTGGGCGTCCGGACGCGTTCGTGGGCGGCGAGGTCGGTCATCCGGATCGGACCGCGGTCGAGCAAGGTGACCAGAATGGACAGCTGGGCCAGCGTTAGCTCGCCGGCCGTTGCGGCGCCGGCACTGTGATCGCCGCGGCGCAGGATGGAAAACAGCTTTGCCAGCGTGCGGTGCAGCCCCTCAGCCAACTCGGTGAGCTCCGGCACCGTGGCTTCGCGTTCCGCCATAGTTCGCCAGTCTAACCTGTCTGCGGTTCACACACCCGAAAACTGGTTTTGCCGTCAAAGTACTTGCGACAGGAAGCGCTGCAGGCGCTCGGTTTCCGCGGCCTCGAATATCTGCTCCGGCGGTCCGGTTTCCACCACCTGACCGTGGTCCATGAAGACGACCGTGTCGGATGTGGACCTCGCAAAACGCATTTCGTGAGTGACTACCAGCATTGTCATACCCTCGGAGCCTAGGTCCGCGATCAACGCCAAAATGCCCTTGACCAGTTCGGGATCCAGCGCTGAGGTCGCTTCGTCGAAAAGCATTACCTGCGGTGCCATCGCCAGCGCCCGCGCGATCGCGACCCTTTGCTGCTGCCCGCCCGACAAGGCGCCAGGACGGCTATCGCACTTGTGTTTCATGCCGACTCGGTCCAGCTGGGCCAGCGCCAGCTCGCGGGCCTCGTCGGCGGACAGACGCTTGAGTCTGCGCGGCGCCAGCGTCATGTTGTCCAGCACGCTGCGGTGCGGGAAAAGGTTGAAATGCTGAAATACCATGCCAATCCGCTGACGAAACTTATTGGGATCGTCGTTCAAGACCGACCGCCCGTCGAGCAGCACGTCGCCGCTGTCGGGCTCATGCAATCGGTTCAATGTGCGCAACAGTGTTGACTTGCCGGAACCCGACGGGCCGATCACCGCGACCGTTTTTCCGGCGGGCGCCTCGATGTCGACTCCGCGCAACACCTTATTTCGACCGAAGGACAGTTCAATCCCCTTGCCCGCCAACGATACTGATTGCGGCTTAGCCGCCAAAGCCACTGCCGGCGGCTGCGCGACGCTTTTGGTCAAGGCATCTCCTGACCGGTGGTGGACAAGATCCGGTCCATCGGATCCTGCGGGCCCGTGGACCGGCCGTAACGAAGCCGATTGTCGACGAAGTTGACCAGATGCGTCAACGGGATGGTCAGCATCAGATAGAACGCTCCAGCCGCCACCAGCGGTGACAGGCTGCCGGTCTGCGCGTTGAGGTCCCGGCCGACCTGGAACAGTTCACGTTGACCGGCGATCAGCCCGAGGAAATACACCAGCGCAGACGCCTTGAGCAGTGCGATGAACTGGTTGACCAGTGCGGGCAGCACCCGGCGGATGCCCTGCGGCATCACCACTAGGCCCATCGAGGAGTTATAGCTCAGCCCGAGCGCTCGGGAGGCTTCCAGCTGACCGGGTTCGACGCTTTGGATGCCCGACCGGACAATCTCACCGACGTACGCGGCGGCCGTCAGACCCAGCGCGGCGATGCCGAGCGGATAGGGATTGTGGTTGGTCAAACCGCCCACGAGGGGCCCGATTCCCAGCCCGATCAGCAAGATGATCACCACTTCGGGCAGGCCGCGGAAAATGTCGGTGTAGATACGCGCCGGCCAGCGCAGCCACCAGGCCCGCGCGACACCGGCGACCGCCAGCGCAATCCCGAATACCAGCCCGATGACACCGGAGCTGACGGTCAGGATCAGCGTGTTGGGCAGCCCCGTCGTCACCATGGCGGGGATGGCCTGTTTATAGAGCTGCCAGTCGAAAAACGAGTCCCGCAGCTGGGCCAGCGTGGATTTCGGCGGCGGGGGCTCGTCTGGCGCACGATGATGACGCTCGGCGATCGCCGCGAAGTCCGGCAGGTGCGGCATCGGCGCCGCCTTCGATCCCGGTTTCCAGCCGGGCGGCAGCGGCCGCGGCACCCAGTCGGTGTATAGCTGCGCCCAGGTGCCGTCGGCGATGACGGCGTCCAGCCCGGCGTTCAGCGCCGCGAGCAGCGGCTGGTTGTCTTTCGCCACGCAGTAGGCGATGAAGTTGCCCCCGCCGAACGTGTAGGCGACGACGAAGGCGGTGTCACCGGGCCGGACCACCTTGGACGCCTCCATCGCCGGCGCCACCCACGCGTCGACCTGGTGGGTCTTGACGCTGGTGTACAGGGTGGTGAAATCGGGAAACTTGACCGGCTCGATATGCAGGGTGTTGACGACGTAGGCCTCTTCGACAGTGCCCTGCACGACGCCGATCCGCTGGCCGGGGTGTAGATCGTCGAAGCTGTTGATCGTCGAACCGGACGGCACGATCAGCGAAAAGTAGCCGAAGTCGTAGCCGTTGGTGAATCCGACTGTGCGACGGCGTGCTTCGGTGGCCATGATCGACGACGAGCCGACGTCGAAGCGGTGCGTCGCGACCTGGGCCAGCAGCGCGGAGAATTCGGTGCCGGCGAACACGACACGTAAGCCCAGCTTCGCGGCGATCGCCCGCAAGAGTTCGTTGTCGTAACCGGAGTAGCGCTCCCCGACCATGCAGCTGGACGGCGGACCGCCCGGCTGGGTGCCGACGGTCAGCGTTCGGGGCGTACGCAGACCGAGCGCGTCGACATTCACCGAACTCAACGGCTCGACGTCGGCGGTCGTGTACTTGTCTTCCTGGGGCCCGTTAGAGGAGGACAGCTTCTTTGGCAGGGCCATCGCGCCGTCCTCACCGACCGGCTTGCATTTGTTGTCGGCGGCAAGCGGGGGAGCCAGTGAGAGACTAGCCAGGCTGCCGATCAGCAGGATTGTGGCGAGCAGCGCGAACAGCTTTGCGGCGTTGAGGCGCATACCCCGCAACGTACCGCCAGGGTCAGAACACGGCAGTGCGTTGCTCCGCCGGGGTGAGTACGCCGCGTCGAATCAGCTCGGTCACCATGATGTCCGCCATCAGCTCGGCGCAGCCGCTGCAGGCGGCTCGGGCGCGGTCGGGGTCGCGATGCCGGATGGCTGCGGTCTCGTCCTCGTAGAACGGCAGCATCTCGGCGACGATGCTCGGATAGCTCAGCAGGAAGGCGCGCGGGATAAGGCCTTGCGAGGCGCGGATAGCCGCCTCCAGCCTCGGCCCCGCGTACTCGTCGTTGATCGCGCGCCGATAGTCGCGCGTGGCCCGCTGGAACGCGCGCGGTTCCTTCGCGGCGCGCAACGCGCGCATGACGGCTTCGAGCTGACCCAGGATCCGCGGGGTCGGGTTGTTAGCGGCACGTGTCGACGCGATGCCGTTGAGCACGCCGTGCAACTCGTAGTGCTCGGAGATGGTGTCCGCGTCAAACCGCGAGACGAATGCACCCCGGTGGTATCGAGTGGACAGCAACCCGTCATGTTCCAGCTGGACGATGGCTTCCTGGATGGGGACGCGGCTGATGCCCAGTTCCCGCGCAATCTCGTTGCGGTCGACCCGATCGCCGGTGCGCAGCTTGCCCGTCAGTACCTGGTTGAGAATGAAGGCAACGACCTGGTCCTTCTCTTTAGCCCCGTATGTCTTCGGCATGTGTGTTCTCAGGCCTTTCGACCGCCCCACGAATCCGTGCCCCACGAATCCGCGGGAAAGTTTCTCATGCCGAGGGCAGCGGCTTGGGCTTAACGGCGATCACGCCAGCGGCACAACGTCTCGGCGCCGGTCAGGTCGTAGTCCGGGCCGGAGGCGCCGATGGTCAGCAGGCCGACACCGAGGTCGGTCAGCGCCTCCGCCTCAGCGATCAACCGGCCGGCATCCGCGGCGCCGGTTTCGCCGCCCACCGCGGCCGACCGTTCGATGTCGGCGGGATCACGCCCGACGGCGGTGCAGTGGTCGGCCAGCACCGCGGACTTCGCGGGATAGGCGGCGGCGTCGGTGAAGCTGTGCCAGATGTCGGCATGCTCGGCGACCAGGCGCAAGGTCTTCTTCTCGCCGCCGCCGCCAATCAGTATCGGAATGTCGCGGGTGGGTGCCGGATTCAGTTTGCCGAGCCGCGACGTGATCCGCGGCAGGGCAGCGGCGAGGTCATCCAAACGGCTACCGGCGGTGCCGAACTCGTAGCCGTACTGTTGGTAGTCCTTGCGTTTCCAGCCCGAGCCGATACCCAAGACCAGCCGCCCGTCGGCGATGTGGTCGACGGTGCGGGCCATGTCGGCGAGCAGCTCGGGATTGCGGTAGGAGTTACAGCTGACCAGGGCACCGATCTCGATGCGGGATGTCTGCTCGGCCCAGGCGGCGAGCATCGTCCAGCATTCGAAGTGGGCGCCGTCCGGGTCGCCGTACAGCGGAAAGAAGTGGTCCCAGTTGAACGCGACGTCGACGCCGATGTCCTCGCAGCGGCGGACCGCGTCGCGGATGTTTTGGTAGTGCGGGGCATGTTGCGGCTGCAGTTGTACGCCGATGCGAGGACTCATCTCCCCAACGTAGGCCCTGGATGTCACGCGCCGTCGAGCACTCCGCGCAGGATGTCGATCAGTGCGCGGGGTTGGTCGCTTTGCACCGAATGCCCCGAGTTTTCGACGACGTGCACCCCGCGGAACGTCTGCGCGCGTTGGCCGAGTTCGGCGGCGTCCTCGTCGCTGACGAAGCCCGAGTTCCCGCCGCGCACCAGCGTGATGGGCGCCGACAACCCGTCGACGTCGCCCCACAGGCTGTCGAAGTCGGGGATCTCACGGATGGTGTCGTAGCGCCACGTCCAGCTGCCGTTGGCGAGCCGGCGGGAATTGTGAAAAACGCCGCGGCGCAACGACTTAGGGTCGCGATGCGGTGCGGCCGCGGTGGTCAACTCCAGCATGGCCGCAAAGCTGGGGAATTCCCGGTCGCCCTGCACCAGCGCCACCGTCCCCAGCTGTTCTTTGGTCATCTCGGAATGCCTGCGCAGCGCTGACGGGGTGACGTCGACGAGGACGAGTTCGCGCACCAGGTGCGGCGCGATCGCGCCGATCCCGATCGCGGTCAGTCCGCCCAGCGACATGCCGACCACCAGATCGGCCTGCGGGGCAAGGTCATTCAGCACCGGGGCCACGGCGGCGGCGTTGTGCTGTGGTGAGTAGTCGCCGTCCTCGCGCCACCCTGAATGCCCGTGGCCGGGCAGGTCCACCGCCAACGCCGGTTGCCCCAAACCGACGATCACGGTGTCCCAGGTGTGCGCGTTCTGCCCGCCGCCGTGCAGGAACACGATCCGCGGTGCGGAGTCGCCCCACTGCAGCGCGCTGACCGAACCCGCATCGATCCGCTGCACGTCCGGCAGCGGGCCCTCGAGACCGGCCTGCTCGGCGTTCTCCGGCAGCAGCGCGAACTCGGACAGGCCAACCAGTTCGTCGTCGGAAATGTCGGGCATGACTACCGACACTAGAGGACGCCTAAAGGACCACTAGAGGACGCTTAAAGGATGTAGCGACGACGAATGCCGCGGAACCTCTCCCACATCGCGGCGGCCCGCTCTGCCCGGGTGACCATGGCGGTGTCTGCGGGCAGCGTGCCGAGCAGCTCGTCATGGCTGACCACACGGGCGCTGAGCACCGCAGGCCGGCCCTCGAGCATGTGCCGATAGGTCAGGTTGCCCCGCTCGAAGCCCTGAGTGTCCAGCCAGTTGTGCACGCCGGGATCACGGTGCGCCATCACCAGCCGGATGCGGCCGTCGGCGTCGATAGCGGTCCGGCTCGGCGTGTAGCTCACCGGCCGGTACAGGTAGTCCATGCTGTTGAAGAACACGCCCATGTTGGTCAGCATCCACAGTCCGTCGTGCGCGTCGAACTCGACTACGAGCGCTTCGTCTGGGCCCAGCTCCCAGTACATGTTGGCGGCGGCTCGGCCGCGTTTGGTGTCTGCGCCCGACGCACCGACACGGGGAAAGGTGTTCGGCCGTTGGGCGTCCACGCCGCCGTAGGTGAACGGAAATTCCGGCCAGTCCGACATCAGGCCGGTCATGAAGTCGCCCGCCCACCCCATCGCCTCGACCATGACCGCGGCCGTCGGCAGCGGCTTGGGCGTGGTCATGTCGATGCGCTCGATCCGGATCTGCGCCGGGAGCTCATCCCAGCGATCAAACCCCTGACGGATGAATAGCTTTCGTGATCCGGGTGTCGTCGGCAACCAATTCGGACCTCGGTGCGCACCGCCAATGTAGAGCTCGAACTGACCATCGACGTCGACCTCAAGCTGAGCGCCGGCGATGTTGGCTTCCGGTGTGTCACCGAAGGGTTCGTGCAGCACACCCGGGCCGGGCGGGCGTGGACCCTGCACGGTGACATTGAAGAACCGCGCGGTGCCGCGACTGCCGGTCAGCCGATACACCGACTGCCCGTCGATCCACGCCTGCTGGTACGTGAAGTCGCCGCAGTCGCCGCCGAGCTTACGGGTCGGCCCGCAGAACGCATGCAGCGCCGGGTAGCGGGTGTCGTGAGTCTCCAGCGCCAAATCGAATGCTTGGCCCAAGTTTTGGGTGAGGAAACGGAATGCGTCGACACGTTGCAGCGGCGCGTCGACGTTGGCGTCCTTGAACACCTGCTGGCCGGCAGCCTCCAACTGCGCGCAGAACGCCGTCCAGGCCGACTTCAGCGCGGCGTCGTCGGAGCCGTCACCGTAGGCCATTGCTCATCCACCCAACCTGTCTAACATCGCTCCGACGACTTGACATGCGCGCCGGGCGGATTCAAGGCGTCCCTCGTCGTCGATGCGCGGGCCGATCAGTTCGAGGTCGAATCCGCCGCTGTAGCCACCGGCGAGGGTCCGCGCGACGAAAGCTTCGATCGGGATGGCGCCGTCGCCGGGAACCGCACGGCCGGGTAACGCCCGGTCGCCAAGCACGTAGTCGCTCAACTGGATCAGCCGGGTGCGCGGCAGCGCCCGCTGCACCAGGTCGTCGATGTCACCTTCAGCCCAGCAGTGGAAGACGTCGATACAGATATCCAGCCCGCTCATCTCGGCCAGCGTGATGGTGTCACGCAAGGTGTGGGCGATGTGCAGGTCGGCGTAGAGGCTCGACGCGTTTTCGATCGCCAGCGCCACGCCCGCGTCGTTCGCGTGCTCCAGACACGGCCCCACCATCTCGCAGAACCGCTCAGCGGCCTGACGCCAGGTGAGGTCGCGGCGCCCGCCGGTCAGCATGTATACGGTGCGGGCTCCAATTCCTGCGGCGGCGTCGATCACCTGTGTCAGCGTGTCCGGGGCGGTGAAAAGATGGTAGACCGCTTCAACGATATAGTTGTTGTTCTGCAACAGGATTGGGAAATCCGGGTCGAGTAGCTGGCTGTCCAAGATGCTCAACCGGCCGACGCCGAGATCGGCCCAGTACGTCTGCAGCTCGGTCAGGGTGGCGCCGTAGAAAGTGACGTTGTGCACCGACAAGCGGGGATGCGTCACGCCCGGTTCTCGATCTCGACGCCGAAGCGTTCACGGAACGGCCGGAATTCCTCGTGCAGCGCGTCGATGTTTTCGCCGATATCGATGAGAAGCTGCGTGGAGTACTGGAATTTGCCGTGCCGGTCGCCACGGTTGTTGGCCAGATAATCGTGCATCGCCGAGTCGGCCTCCGAGGTCAACTCCCGACCGGTGAACGCGTAGTAGCGCCGCACCGTCGCCACCTGGTCAGCAATGAAGTCGGTGTAGCGCACGTGCAGGATCCGCGGATCGTCGACCATCGGATTGGTCATCGTGTTCGCGATGCTGGCGCGGGTCATCTCGAGGTGTTTCTTGGCCTCGGCGTGCAAATCAACGGGCCCGACGATGCCGTCCATGATGTCGGCCATCATCATCGTGCGTGACGCGGCGACCTGCACAGGGTCCCGGTGCAGCCAGACCAGCGTGGCGTCGGGATAGGCCTCGAACATCTCCTGCAGCCGAAAGCCGTGAAAACCTTTGAGCACCCAGTACTTCGGTGGTCGCCGGTATTGCAGCTGCTGCAGCATGGCCTTGTGCAACCAGTACTGTGCCCTTGCGTCGGTAGCCAGGCCGCCGACCAGCGACTGCATCGGCACCCGCCACCACGCTGTGGGCGTCATCACTCGAAAGTCGAACGCCCAGGTGCGCTCGTCTTCGGGCAGGCCGTCGCCGAGCATGTCGTTGTAAGGGTGGCTATGCAGCCATCTCGGCATCTTGGCATTGATCTCGCGCCAGTCGGCGTCGGCTTGCTCGCGTCGCCGGTCGTCCGCTGTGGCCAGGCCGGGCGGCGGCGATGGATACATCACCTCCCAGAACCGCAGTGCCCTCGCGTCCGGATCCACCGACATCAGCGCGTGCATCAGCGTTGTGCCCGAACGCGGTTCGCCCGTTACGAACATCGGTGCCACGATCACTTCGTCAGCGATCGGATACGCGTTGCGGTCTTCGATGAACACTAGCCGCGAGGTCAGCAGCCACCGGCACACCTGCTCCGCCGCGGCGATGCCGTCGCTATCCATCCCAAGGCCGTTGAGGTGCTCGACGGCCGCCGCGAAGCGCTCCGGCAGAGTCGGGTCGCCGTAGTCGGCCAACCCGGTTTCCGCGGCAGCGGCGACCAGCAGTGCGTCCGCGTCCAGGCCCGCGGTCATCCGAAGTCTCCGCAGAGTTGCAGCAATTCGTCTTCGGCCGCTCGAACATTGGCCGCCGACGCTGCGGCGTAACCAAGGCCGGCCATCGCCCCGTAGTCGAGGATCTTGGGCACCCGCAAACCCGCATCCACAAACGTCTTGATGATTTTCGCGACCTCTTTCGGTGTGCCGTGCGGGACAACAGCGAGCAGCATCTCCGGTCGCACCTTGGCCAAGAAGTCGACGATTCGCTCGCGGGTCAGCATGGCCGGGTCGATGTCCTGGAATCCGCGCCAGTCCTCGCCCATTGGATGCTCAAAACCGAAGCCGCGCAGAGTTTCTGCTGACACCTGCAGCAGGAAGGCTTTCACCAGCGGTGCCCGCAGAATGTCTGAGAGCGCGGCGTCGTCCTTGCCGATCAAACAGACCTGAATGAAGCACGGCGTGATCGCCACCGGGTCGCGGCCGGCCCGGTCGGCGGATGCCCGTACCACGCTCAGCATCTCGGCGTAGTGCTCCGGCGTCCACGCGCCGGCTGGCCACCACCCGTCGGCGTACCGGCCAGCGATGTCGAGCATCCGCGGGCCGCTGGCCCCGATCCAGATCGGCGGTGGTTGGCCGTCGTAGGGTTCGGTGTCCAACCGCGCGTGGTTCAGAGCGTAGGTCCGTCCTTGAAAGTCGACCGGCCCGTCGGTTTCCCAGAGCAGCCGGATCACTTTCAGCGCCTCTTCGAAACGGCTGACCGGCCGTGTGAAGTCGAACCCGTACGGCAGGATGTTTTCACTCTCGCCGCTGCCAAGCCCGAGGATGAATCGTCCGCGGGACAGATGGTCGATGGTCAGCGCCGTCTGGGCCAGGATGGCGGGGTGGCGACGGACGGTGTCGACGACGGCGGAGACCAGCGGAACGTTCTGCGTCAGTACTGCCGCAGCGGATGCCACCGCCAACCCGTCGAGATGGCGATGCGGAGACGGCGAAGCACTGGCCAGATCGGTGAACTCGGGGGTCCAGATCGAATCCGGCCAGAAGCTGACCATGTGATCGGAGAGCCAGATCGAGTGGTAGCGACCGCCGTCCAGATCGTCGAGTCGAGACAGATCAAGCGGCAGACTGGTTCGCAAAAAAGCGGCAGGCTGAACCTTCATCGATTAGTGATGCTAAGCGGTTGCTCAGCATCGCGCCGACGATTCGCGCCCAAGGACGCGGTTGGTACCCAGCCACTGCGCCGCACCGCGACAACCGCGGCCGTGAACGCGGCTCAAGATGCCAAAGTCGCTGTGAGGTGGGCACATCGCCTACCCCAGACTTTCTGTGACGGGTGTGAATTCAGCTCGCCGAACTAAGCGTCGATGATGAACTCTTCGAGCTGCGCCCGGGCGACGTCGTCGGGCAGCTGCTTCGGCGGGCTCTTCATCAGGTACGCCGACGCCGGCACCACCGGTCCGCCGATGCCGCGGTCCTTGGCGATCTTCGCTGCGCGCACCGCGTCGATGATGACGCCCGCCGAGTTCGGCGAGTCCCACACCTCGAGCTTGTACTCGAGGTTCAGCGGCACGTCGCCGAAGGCACGGCCTTCCAGACGCACGTAGGCCCACTTGCGGTCGTCGAGCCAGCCGACGTGGTCGGACGGGCCGATGTGCACGTCCCTGGTCTTGAACTCCCGCTGCACATTCGACGTGACGGCCTGGGTCTTGGAGATCTTCTTCGACTCCAACCGCTCACGCTCGAGC
>DATJOR010000045.1:0-15551 GCA_035506875.1 Mycobacterium sp. | reverse complement strand
GGCCAACCCCGCATCAACACCTTCCACCATCCCGAAGAACTTCTGCGGGTTGACGACGAGGACGTCCCGTAGGGACACGGCGGGTCAAGGTTATTTGCTTCCGGATTACTTCCGTTCGGCCCGACCCGCGCCGGGGGAAGCACACGTTGCGACATGTTCGGTCGGCCGCTCGCCCGCCCGGTACAAAAGTCGTTTGAGTTGACGTCGTTCGGCCGCGCTGAGGTGAGCCAGGATATGGTCCTCGGCCTCCTCGACAGCCATCTCCGCGCGTTTGAGCAGGGCCCTGCCCTTGCGGGTCAGCTGCGCGGGCAATGCGCGGCCTGACGGCGCCGTGTCCGGGCGAGTCACCGCGCCCAGGTCTTCCAGGCCGTGCAAAACCAGGTTCATCGCTTGCGCCGTGACGTGTGTGTTGCGGGCAAGCTCGGCACTGGTGCGGCCCGGATACGTGTCCAGAATGCGCAGGCAAACGAATTCGGGCAGCCCGAGCCCCAGCGGACGCAACGCGGCCGCCGCCTCGGGTCGCAATCGCGCCATCAACCGGCGCACCAGAAAGCCCAGCGGCTGATCCTCGAATTCGCTCATCTCCACCATGCTGACACGGATTACCTGGCCCGAGGCACCGATTGGGCAGCGCGTCGTCGATCGATCGCCACCCGGCGACCCGTCTTGATATCAAGTTGCTTGACACGCGTCGGCAGCCCGCGTATCAAGGACCTAGATATGAAAGTTGGCGACGGAGTCAGTTGGCTAGGTCGCCGTTAACGCAAGGAGAACAAGGATGTTCGGTGGTGGATTTCATGGTGGACCCGGCTGGGGTGGACCTGGATTCGGCGGGCCCGGCTGGGGCGGTCCCGGATTTGGAGGACCTGGCGGCGGGCCCGGTTGGGGTGGACCCGGCTTCGGTGGGCCAGGCTGGGGCGGACATGGCTACGGAGGGCACGGTGGACCTGGCTGGGGCGGACCCGGCTTCGGCGGGCACGGTGAACACAGCTGGGGCGGACATCGCTTCGGTGGACACGGCTGGGCCAAGCACGGCTTCGCTCGGGGCCGCAAGCGGGCAGTGATCGGCACCGCCGCGCTGCTGCTCGAAGGGCCTGCGAACGCCGAGCAGATTGTGCAACGCGTTTCTGAAGCGACGGGCGGCGCCCTCACTCCTCCGGAGCAGATCGTCGAGTTTGCGATTGCCAAGCTGGCGTTCCGCGGCTTCGTAACCGTCGAGGACGGGGTGGCAACCCTGACCGAGCGAGGCAGGAGCGTGTTGGCGTGGAAGGGCGTCAGCAGTGAAGGTATCCGCGCGATGCTTGCTCAAGCCGCAAAGTTCGCCGACGTCATGAAGATCCGGTGGGGACTCGTCGAACTCGCCGGGTTGGCACGAACCATCATGTGGTCGGGTAACGATGCGCAGAAGGCCAAACTGGCCGAGGCGCGTACCAAGGTGTTGACCGCGATCACCGAGGCGAAGCAGTCGCTGCACAGCGCGCTCGCCGAGAGCTAACCGGATAAAACCACCAGCGCGACCGTGACCTCCGCACGGTCGCGCTGGTGTTTTCGCGATTATCGTCCGGCCTGGCGCAGTTTGTCGGCCAGCCGGCGGTTGACCGGCTCCGGCAGCAACTCGGCGACATTGCCGCCGAGCATCGCGACCTCCTTGGCCAGCGACGACGACACGAACGAATACCGCGGCGTGGTTGCCACGAAGAAAGTGTCGACGCCGGCGACGTGTTTATTCATCTGCGCCATCTGCAGTTCGTATTCGAAGTCGGTGCCGGTGCGCAGCCCCTTCACGATGGCCGTCATCCCGCGGGCGGTGACGAAGTCGACCACCAGACCTTCCCCGGATTCCACCCGAAGGTTGGGCAGATGCGTCGTCGACTCCTTGATCATCGCGATCCGCTCGTCGAGGTCGAACATGCCCGCCTTGGCGGGGTTGGCCAGGATCGCCACCACCACTTCGTCGAACTGAGCCGAGGCGCGTTCGAAGACGTCGATGTGGCCCAATGTCACCGGGTCGAATGAGCCCGGGCATACCGCGCCGCTCATGAGGAACGACGGTACACGCCTGGCTAAAGGCGTTCGGCCAGCTCCAAACGGGTGTCGCCGTAAACCCGCGGTTGCCAAGGGTGCCAGCCGGACGGCCAATCCAGCGGCGGGCTGCCGGCCGCACGCTCGACGACGGCGAGCGTTCCGTCGTGTGCCCAGCCGTGTGTGGTCAACGCAGCCAAAACGGCGTGCACGTCGGCGGTCTCGACATCGTAGGGCGGGTCGGCCAGGACGAGGTCGACCGGCGCGGCCACCCCGGCCGCCAGCACGACTGTCACCGGCCCGCGGCGCAGCGTCGCCCCGGGCAGACCGAGGGTCGCGATGTTGCGCTCGAGTACGGCCGCCGCCCGGCGGTCGGATTCGACGAAGAGCGCAGACGCCGCACCGCGGGACAGCGCCTCGAGCCCGAGCGCACCAGAGCCGGCATACAAGTCCAGCACCGACATGCCCATGAGGTTTCGCCGCGCGGTCACGATGTTGAACAACGACTCGCGCACCCGATCGGTGGTCGGCCGGGTTCCCCGCGCGGGTACCGCGATGCGCCGACCGCCGGCGGCCCCGCCGATGATGCGGGTCAGGCGAGCACCACCAGCAGATCGCCGCCCTCTACCTGAGCGGTGGCGGCTACCGCTACCCGCTGCACCGTCGCGTCGACGGGCGCGGTGATCGGCGCTTCCATCTTCATGGCCTCGATGGTCGCGATGGTCTGCCCGGCGGTCACCCGATCTCCTTCGGCGACGCCGACGGTGACGACGCCGGCGAACGGCGCAGCGACGTGATTGGAATTGGTCCGGTCAGCCTTCTCCGCGGCCGGGGCCGTGCTGGCGATACTGCGATCACGCACCTCCACCGGCCGCAGTTGGCCGTTGATGATGCACATCACCGTTCGCATGCCGCGCTCGTCGGCCTCGGAGATGGCTTCCAAGCCGATCAGCAACTCCACGCCGGGCTCCAACTGCACCCGGTGTTCTTCGCCTTGCCGCAGACCGTAGAAGAACTGATTGGCCGACAGCCGCGACGTGTCGCCGTAGGCCTCCCGATGCACCTCGAATTCCTTTGTCGGGCCTGGGAATAGCAGGCGGTTGAGGGTAGCCTGCCGCTTCGACCCAACCAGCGTCAGCGTCGACTCGTCTTCGGGTGTCAGCTCCTGGACAGGTTTAGCCGGGCCGCGGCCGGACAACGCCTTGGTGCGCAACGGTTCTGGCCATCCGCCAGCCGGATCACCCAGCTCTCCGCGCAGGAAGCCGAGCACCGACTCCGGAATATCGAATCGAGCTGGCTCTGAAGCGAATTCGTCGGCGCTCACCCCCGCACCGACCAACGCCAGCGCCAAATCGCCGACCACCTTCGACGACGGGGTCACCTTGATCAGCCTGCCGAGCACCCGATCGGCGCCGGCGTAGGCTTCCTCGACCTCTTCGAACCGGTCGCCCAGCCCCAGCGCGATGGCCTGCTGGCGCAGGTTGGACAACTGGCCGCCCGGGATCTCGTGGTGATAGACCCGTCCTGTTGGCCCCGGCAGTCCAGATTCGAAGGGCGCATACACTTTTCGCAACGCCTCCCAGTACGGCTCCAGCGCGCACACCGCTGACAGCGATAAACCGGTGTCGTAGTCGGTGTGAGCCGCGGCCGCGACGATCGAGCTCAGCGCGGGCTGGCTCGTCGTTCCCGCCATTGGCGCCGCGGCGCCGTCCACGGCATCGGCCCCCGACTGCCACGCCGCCACATAACTGGCCAGCTGGCCGCCGGGTGTGTCGTGGGTGTGGAAGTGCACGGGCAGGTCGAAGCGGCTGCGCAGCGCACTGACCAGTAACCGCGCGGCCTGCGGTCGCAGCAGTCCGGCCATGTCTTTGATGGCCAACACGTGGGCACCCGCGTCGACAATCTGATCGGCCAGCTTCAGATAGTAGTCCAGTGTATAGAGCCGCTCACCCGGGTCGCTCAGATCACCGGTGTAGCACATCGCGACTTCGGCTATCGCAGTGCCGATTTCGCGTACCGCATCGATGGCCGGCCGCATGGACTCGAGGTTGTTCAGCGCGTCGAAGATCCGGAAGATGTCGATGCCGGTGGCCGTCGCCTCCTCCACGAACGCCGACGTGACCAGCTCCGGATACGGTGTGTAACCAACGGTATTGCGGCCGCGCAGCAACATCTGCAGGCAGATGTTGGGAATCGCTTCACGCAGCGTCGCAAGCCGTTCCCACGGGTCCTCTTTGAGGAAGCGCAACGCCACATCGTAAGTCGCACCGCCCCAACACTCCACGGACAGCAGCTGCGGCATCGTCCGCGCAAGATAGGGTGCGACCATGTGCAGCCCGCTGGTGCGCACCCGCGTTGCCAGCAGCGACTGGTGGGCATCGCGGAACGTCGTGTCAGTGACTTTCACCGCCGACGAGTCGCGCAGCCAGCGCGCGAAACCCTCAGGCCCCAACTCGATCAGCAGCTGCTTGGACCCGGGCGGCGGTGCAACCCCCAGGTCAATATCGGGCAGCTTGTCGTGCGGGTACACCGTCGACGGTCGTGAACCGTGCGGCTTGTTGACCGTAACGTCGGCCAGGTAGTTGAGGATCTTGGTGCCGCGGTCGGCCGATGACCGCGCCGTCAGCAGCTGCGGGCGCTCATCGATGAACGACGTGGTGATACGACCGGCCTGAAAGTCCGGGTCATCCAGAACGGCCTGCAGGAACGGGATATTCGTCGACACGCCGCGGATGCGGAACTCGGCGATCGCGCGACGCGCCCGGTTCACGGCGGCGGGAAAGTCGCGGCCCCGGCAGGTCAGCTTGACCAGCATGGAATCGAAGTGCGCGCTGATCTCCGCGCCCAGGTTGGTGCCGCCGTCCAGCCGGATGCCCGCCCCGCCCGGGCTGCGGTAGGCGCTGATTCGTCCGGTATCCGGCCGGAACCCGTTGGCCGGATCCTCGGTGGTGATCCGGCATTGCAGCGCCGCGCCGTGCGGCCGAATGTTCTCTTGCCGCAAGCCCAAATCCTCGAGGGTCTCTCCCCCCGCGATGCGCAGTTGGCTGGAGACCAAGTCGACGTCGGTGATCTCCTCGGTGACCGTGTGCTCGACCTGGATCCGCGGATTCATCTCGATGAAGACGTAATGCCCACGCTGGTCGAGCAGGAACTCCACCGTGCCCGCACAGCTGTAGCCGATGTGGCGGGCGAAGGCCACCGCGTCGGCGCAGATTTCGGCCCGCAACTCCTCGGACAGGTTCGGCGCGGGTGCCAGCTCGACGACTTTCTGGTGGCGCCGCTGCACACTGCAGTCCCGCTCGTAGAGATGAATCACGTTGCCGTGCGTGTCGGCCAGGATCTGCACCTCGATGTGGCGCGGGTTGATCACCGCCTGCTCGAGATAAACCGTCGGATCCCCGAATGCCGACTCAGCCTCTCGGCTCGCTGCCTCGATGGCTTCGGGCAGCGCGTCGGCGTCGCTGACCCGCCGCATCCCACGGCCCCCGCCGCCCGCCACCGCCTTGACGAACAACGGAAATTGCATGTCCGCCGCCGCCGACACTAGCTCGTCGACGGATGCGGACGGTGCAGACGAGTTGAGGACGGGCAGACCGGCTTCACGCGCCGCCGCGACCGCGCGCGATTTATTACCGGTCAGCGCAAGCACTTTGGCGCTGGGGCCGACGAAGGTGATACTCGCCTTCGCACACTGGGCCGCCAGGTCGGGGTTCTCCGACAAGAACCCGTAGCCCGGGTACACCGCGTCGGCGCCGGCACGGCGTGCCGTGTCGACGATTTCGGCCACCGAGAGATAAGCCCGCACCGGGTGACCCACCTTACCGATCTGGTACGACTCATCAGCTTTCAGCCGATGCAGCGAGTTGCGGTCTTCGTAGGGGTAGACAGCGACGGTGGCGATACCGAGCTCGTAGGCTGCCCGAAACGCGCGGATGGCGATCTCGCCACGATTTGCTACCAGAACTTTCGAAATCACTGCGCGCCCTTCACTTTGACTATTTATAGAAGCGTCGACCAGTAGTCCCAGAACCGGACCAGGATCAGCAGAAAGACCGCGGTGAACCAGAGCGCGGCAATCGACCAACGCCAACGGTAGAGCTCACGCATCACCACGCTGTTGGGGCCGTCGCCGGCCGGCCGGAAGGCGACCGCGCTGACCACCACCAACAGGGACACGGTGGCCACCCACACCACCATGCAGTACGGGCACAGGGCCCCGATCCGGTAGAGACTTTGAAAGATCAGCCAGTGCACGAACGCTGCCCCGGCCAGTGTGCCTGCAGCGATACCGATCCAATACCATCGCGGCAGAGGGACTTTCGCGATAGCCAACACTCCGGTGACCGTGATTACGGTGAACGCGGCGATGCCGATCAGCGAGTTGGGAAAGCCCAGCGCCGATGCCTGCCAGGTTGCCATGACCGAGCCGCACGACACGATCGGGTTGATGTTGCACGACGGCACGTAGGACGGATTGAGCAGAAGTTCGATCTTCTCCACCGTCAGCGTGGTCGACGCGGTCAGCCCAAGCACCCCGGCGATCAGCACCCACCACGCGCTCGTTGGCGGTACCGTCGCTGCCCGCCGGGACGGGGAAGCTGAACCCTCAACCGGCTCGCCAGTTTGCGCTGACGCCGCGACGGTATCAGTGCCACTCCTGCTGCCATTCTCCGATCGCACTGCTCTGTTCATCGTCGCCGGCGCGGGTCACGACGCCGCTGGGGTCGCAGCCGTGTCGAGACCCGGGACATCCCCGACGATCTCTTTGATCTTGGCCACCAACGCATCCGGGGTCGACCACTGGTAGTCCTGACCGTTGATGCGGACCGTTGGGGTGGCGTGAATGCCCGCGGACGTGGCCAGTCCGTCGACCATCTTGATGTACTTGCCGGAGTTGACGCAATCCGGAACCTTGCCCACCACGCCTGCCTCGCGGGCAAGCTCGATCAGCTTCGCGTTGTTCGGAAACGTGGTGCCGGTCTCGGACGGTTGGATTTCCTTGGTGTACAGCGCGGTGTGGAATCGGCGAAACGCGTCGATGGACTCGTCGGCGACGCAGTAGGCCGCATTACCGGCCCGCGAGGAGTAGTCGTCGTTCTGCGGTCTGCTGAGCAGCCCCAGCATGTAGTAGTCAGCGGCGATGGCGCCGGTGTCGATCAGGTTCGACACCGTGGGTCCGAACGCGCGCTCGAAGTTTCCGCAGGCCGGGCAGAGGAAGTCCTCGTAGAACGTCACGACCGCCTTGGGTTTGCCGTCTTGGGTGACCAGCTTGCTCGACGTCACCCGCACTGACCGCGCGGCAGTGGCGGCGGTCTTCTTGTCATGCGAGATCACGATGTAACCGACCAGAACGACGGCGAACAGCAGCACGATCGCGGTGAGCCCGATCCGGACCAACAGGTCACGCCGGCGCCCGGCGGCGTTCAGGTCGTAGCTGGCTGGGCGTTTCGATTTGTCGGCTTTGGCGGCTTTTTCGCCCATGGGCTTTTTCACCCTCCGGATAGTCGGCTTCGTCCGACCGCGGCGCGGTCGGCGATAGCGTCTAAGCGTACCGGCGTGGTAGCTCCGCCCGGCGACGATGCGGGCCAGTACGGCCCGAGGAGGAGGCGGGCGGGCAATCGAAGTCAGACGCGGCTGAGGTGAGCCCGCAGCGCCGAAATCAACTCGGTGGTGGCGACGGCGCAGCCGCCGCCCAGCGGGAACAAGCTGGCGAAGCCATGGGTCAGCGACCCCGTCGAGCGCAGGTCGACGCGCGTGCCGGCGTCGCGCAGCGC
This sequence comes from Mycobacterium sp., assembly GCA_035506875.1. Lineage (GTDB taxonomy): Bacteria > Actinomycetota > Actinomycetes > Mycobacteriales > Mycobacteriaceae > Mycobacterium. The sequence continues at coordinate 7,755 of DATJOR010000045.1, read as the reverse complement.
CGCCGCATATTGATCACCCTCGTCACGCAGCGGATCGAAACCCGCGGTCGCGATCAGCGCGGGCGGCAACCCGGACAGCGAATCCGCCAGCAGCGGGGACACCCGCGGATCTGTCGGCTCAATCCCCGAACCGGCCAAGTAATTGGCCTCGAACCAGTCCATATCGTGCTTGGTGAGCAGAAAACCGTCGGCGAACAAGCTCATCGATCGGGTCTTGGCGGTGAAGTCGGTCCGCGGGTAGATCAGCCACTGCAGCACCGGCCTCGGACCCTTGGGATCCTTGTCGTCGCGTGCCAGCTGGGACACCACAGCTGCGAGGTTGCCGCCGGCGCTGTCACCGCCAACGGCCACCTTGTCGTGGATCGCCCCGAGGTCGCCTGCGTGCTCGTGCGCCCATCGAAACGCCGCGTAGGCATCGTCGACCGCGGCCGGCGCCTTGTGCTCAGGGGCCAGCCGGTAGTCGACCGACAGCACATGTACGTCGGCGTCGCGGCAGGTCAGCCGGCATAGCGCATCGTGGGTGTCTAAATCTCCGATCGTCCAGCCACCGCCGTGATAGAAGACCAGCAACGGCGCCGGCTCAGCGGTCGCCGGATGGTAATGCCGGGCTGCGATCGGGCCAGCCGGTCCGGGGATCGACACATCGCTCACGGCGACGTGCACCTGCGGGCCGGCGAACTGGAGTGTCATCTCGCGCATCTGGGTCCGCGACGCGACGACGTCGTTGCTGGACGCCAGGCCATTCATGCCGAACGCCTTCATGCCCGATAGCGCCAGCTGCAATGTCGGGTCCAGCGTGTTGCCGTCGATGGTGACCGAGCGGCCCCCGGCCAGCAAGCGGGCGGCACCGGCCGGCACTAGGGGAAGCACCTTCATGCCCACGCTGGTGACCGCGCTCTGCAGCCGATCGGCCCAGCCCCCCGGCGCCCGTAGCGCGTTGGCCTGCAGGTCCGGCGCGCCTGGCAGACTTCGTGTCATGACTGCTCCCCTGGTCCTCCTGAACGACGGTCATTGCATTCCCGCCGTCGGATTCGGCGTATTCAAGATCCCGCCCGCGGACACCGAGCAGGCGGTGGGCACCGCGCTGCGCGCCGGCTACCGCCATATCGACACCGCGGCGATGTATCAAAACGAACGCGAAACCGGCCGCGCTGTCACCGAGTCCGGCGTGCCCAGAAACGAACTCTACTTGGTGACCAAGTTGTGGAACGCCGACCAGGGTTACGACAGCACACTCGCGGCATTCGACGCCAGCATGGACCGGCTGGGGGTCGACTATCTGGACCTGTACCTCGTGCACTGGCCACTGCCCCGGGCGCACAAGTTCGTCGACACCTTCAAGGCGTTCGCACATCTGCGCGACCGGGGTCGCATTCGGTCCATCGGGGTGAGCAATTTCGAACCCGAGCACCTCAATGTCCTCATCGACGCCACCGGCATTGTTCCCGCCGTCAATCAGGTCGAGCTGCATCCGCGGCTGCGGCAAACCACGTTGCGGAAAACTCATGCCCGCCTGGGCATCGCGACCGAGGCGTGGGGACCGCTCGGGCGGGGAACGTTGCTGGCCCATCCGACCATTACCGGGATCGCCGAAAGCCGCGGCCGAACACCCGCCCAGGTTCTGATTCGGTGGCATATTCAGCTCGGTAATATCGTCATCCCCAAGTCGGTGAACCCTAAGCGGATTGCGAGCAACTTCGACGTGTTCGATTTCAAACTCAGCAGTGCGGACATGGCGTCGATTTCTTCGCTCGACGACGGCAACCGACTTGGTCCTGATCCACGAACCTTCGACCTCACAGGCAGGTGAATGACGTTGACCGGCGAGTCGGGCGCCTCGGTCCCTTCCATAGCACTCAATGACGAAAACACCATTCCGGCGCTTGGCCTCGGTGTCGCCGAATTGTCCGACGAAGAGACCGAGCGCGCCGTCTCGGCGGCGCTCGAAATCGGATATCGGCTGATCGATACCGCCGCGGTATACGGCAATGAAGCGGCCGTCGGCCGCGCGATCGCCGCCTCCGGGATTCCGCGCGCGGAGCTATTCGTCACCACCAAGTTGGCCAACGCCGATCAGGGTTTCGCCTCCGCCCAGGCCGCCGGCAGGGCCAGCCTGCAGCGGCTCGGTCTGGACTACGTGGACCTCTACCTGATCCATTGGCCGGCACCACAATTGGGCGAGTACGTGGACAGCTTCGGCGGCCTGATCCAGTTACGCGGCGACGGTCTGGCGCGCTCGATCGGCGTCTGCAACTTCACCGAGGAGAACCTGCAGACGGTCATCGACCTGACCTTCGTCACCCCCGCGGTCAACCAGATCGAGCTGCACCCGCTGCTCAACCAGGCCGAGCTGCGCGCGGCCAACGCTTCGCACAACGTGGTCACCGAGGCCTACAGCCCGTTGGCCGTCGGGCGGTTGCTGGATAACCCGACGGTGGCGTCTGTCGCCGCCGAATACAGCCGCACTCCCGCGCAGGTGCTGATCCGGTGGAGCCTGCAGCTGGGCAATGTGGTGATTCCGCGGTCGGCCAAACCCGAACGCATCGCCGACAACATCGACGTCTTCGATTTCGAGTTGGCCGCCGAACACATGGACACACTCAACGGGCTGCATGACGGCACCCGGGTGCGTGAGGATCCGCTGACCTACAGCGGCACCTAGCCCGCCGGACGACGATGCGCGCCGCGCAGCGGCGGGAAGAGAAGTTCGGCAATCAGCCGGAGCCGGACGACGATGCGCGCCGCGCAGCGGCGGGAAGAGGAGTTCGGCAGTCAGCCGGAGCCCGGCGCTCCGACCGGGCAGGTGGCTGCGGCCTTACGCAGGGCGTCCGCCGAAGCCTGGTCAACGGGAAGCGCATACCCACGCGACACCGCGATGTACTGCATGGCGTACTGGCACCAGAAGCCGTTGTTGGGCGGCATCCATAGCGCCGGTTGGGCATCGCCTTTGTCCTCGTTCGCCTTACCGGCTACCGCCAGCAAGTTGGCCGGGTCGTTAGCAAAGCGCGCTCGCTCGGAGATCGGCCAGTCGTAGGCGCCCATGTCCCAGGCCAGCGCCAGCGGCACGATGTGATCGATCTCCACCGACGCCCCAATCCCGGCGCCGCGGTGAAACGTGATAGTGGCGTTGGTGTAGGGGTCATGCAAAGCGCCGGTCTCGACGGCGTTGGGGCAGCGCTTGATCGACACATACGTCTTGTCGACCAGGTCGCGGTTGAGAATGTCGTCGCGGGTGTCGCAGCCGTTGTGCCCACCGGGTGCGTCAGTATCGTCGGTCCAGGCGTCGCCGAACGCCGCGCGACGATAGTCGTAACGGTGGATCCTGGCCGGCACCAACACGATTCCACTGAGCACGTCGGCACCGGGCACCACGGTCGGAATGTCGGCGCGCGCGGCGAACTCCCGGGCGCGGTCTCCCGCCGAGGTCGTCACCACCTGGTAAGCGACCAGCACCGCGAGCATCGCGATCGCCGACAACCACAACAGCGTCTTGCGGGTCACGACTTGTCCAAATATTCGATGCGTTCATTCCCGGTGAAGGGTGCCGCGAGCAACGCCAATCCGGGATTTGCTGCCTCGTCGTCATAGACCTGCTCGCAGAAGTCCCGGGCCGCCTCGATCACTTCCCGGTGGTCGATGAGAGACAGCAGTTGTAGCGTGATCGCACGGCCGGACTGGCTGCGGCCCAGAACATCTCCTTCACGACGCTCCCTGAGATCCAGGTCCGCCAGCTCGAACCCGTCGAGGGTCGCCGCCACGGCTTTCAGTCGCCGACCCGCGCCGGAATCGGGCGACACCCAAGTCGCCAGCAGGCACAGGCTCGCGTGCGCGCCCCGGCCGATGCGGCCGCGCAACTGATGCAGCTGGCTGATACCGAACCGGTCGGCGTCCATCACCAGCATTACGGTGGCGTTCGGGACGTCCACGCCGACCTCAATGACGGTGGTGCACACCAGCACATCGATGTCGCCAGCACGGAACGCCGTCATCGCGGCTTCCTTCTCGTCGGCGGGCAACCGACCGTGCATGAGTCCCAGCCGCAGACCGGCCAACTGGTCACTGCGCAGATGGACGAACAATTCTTCAGCGGTCGCCGAAGGCCTCGCATCCTTGTCGGTCTGGCCGCTATTGTCGGTCTCGTCGATCCGCGGGGCCACCACATAAGCCTGGCGCCCGTCGCCGACCTCCTCGATGATCCGCTTCCAGGCCCGGTCCAGCCACGCCGGCTTGTCCTTGACGAAGACGGCGGTGGTGGTGATCGGTTGCCGTCCACGGGGAAGCTCGCGCAGCGTCGACGTCTCCAGGTCGCCGTAAACCGTGAGCGCCACCGTCCTCGGTATCGGTGTGGCCGTCATCACCAACAGGTGCGGGGTGATCCCGGCAGGAGCCTTGGCCCGCAACTGATCTCGCTGCTCAACACCGAACCGGTGCTGCTCGTCGACGACGACCATGCCCAGTTGGTGAAATTCGACAGCGTCCTGCAGCAGCGCGTGGGTGCCCACAACGATGCCGACCTGGCCGCTGGTGATCTCGGCACGCACCTGCTTCTTCTGCGCCGCCGACATCGAGCCGGTGAGCAGCGCCACCCGGGTGGCGTCGTCGGCGCCGCCGAGCTGGCCAGCCATCGCCAGCGGCCCCAGCACGTCGTTGATCGACTGGAGATGCTGTGCGGCAAGGACTTCGGTTGGCGCCAATAAAGCGCACTGGTAGCCGGCGTCGACCATCTGCAGCATCGCCAGCACCGCGACGATCGTCTTGCCCGAACCGACCTCGCCTTGCAACAGTCGGTTCATCGGGCGGGTGGAAGCGATTTCGGCCGAAAGCACTTCCAGCACCTCGCGCTGACCAGCCGTCAGCGCGAACGGCAAGCCTTGCAGCAGTGCTTGTTTGAGCCCGTCCGATCGGCTCGACGCCGCGGGTCCGGACTCGGACAGTTCGCCGTGGCGGCGACTCACCAGCGCCCACTGCAGCCCGACAGCCTCGTCAAATGTCAAGCGTTCACGCGCGCGCCGGCGATCGGCATTATCTTCTGCAAGGTGGATGGCGCGTAGCGCCTCATCTTCGGAGACCAGATTGTGCTCGGCGCAAAGGGCTTTCGGCAGTGGATCGACTAACGGGTCGAGCACCTCGAGGACCTGACGCACACAGTTGAAGATGTCCCAGCTCTGTACTTTGGTGCTCGCCGGATAGATCGGATAAAACTTGCGCTCGAATGCCTCTTGCAACACTTCGCCGCTGACGGCTTGCGACGCGTGGGCGATGTTCTTCAGCGACCTGCTGCCGTACTGCTTGCCATCCGGCGAGTCCAAGACCAGGAAGTCAGGATGGGTCAGCTGCATGGCGCCCCGGAAGTATCCCACCTCCCCGGACAGCATGACGCGGGTTCCCTTGGTGAGCCGGTCGGTGATCCACGGCTTGGGATGGAAAAACGTCGCGGTGACCTTATTGCGACCGGAGCCGAGGGTGACGCGAAACAGCTTGTCTCTAGGGCGATTTTTGATGCGGAGCATCGCGGCCTCCGTGATCTCGTCGACGAGCGTGACGTGCTGACCTTCCGCCGGCCGCTCGTCGCCGAGGCCGCGCACGCTTGTGCCCTCGACGTAGCTGCGCGGGTAATGACGCAGCAGGTCGTCGACGGTGCGCATACCAAACACATCGTCGAGCGGCTTCGCGGCCTTGGCGCCGAGAACGTAGTCCAGGCGGTCACGGAGAGCGACCATGGCTACTCGACCCCGATCAGCAGGGCATCGCCGCGATGCCCGGTGTTATAAGTCATCAGCTCGGTGCCCGGATGACGGTCATGCACGTGAGCCTGCAGCCGGTCGCTCACCGCGCCCGCGTCGACATGACCGTCCATCTCGGCGCCCACCAGCACCGTCACCAATTCACCACCGGCGGCGAGCAGCAAATCGATCAAGCCGATCGCCGCCGACGCGACGTCGGCGGCCACGATGAGCACCTCGTCGCCCGCGATGCCCAACCCGTTGCCGGGTTCACAGGTGCCCGCCCAGGTCAGCGCCGTTTCGGTCGCAATGCGCACCGACCCGTGCTTGGCGGCGCCGGCGGCGCGGGCCATCGTGAAGCCGTCGTCAACGGCTTGCCGGCCCGGTTCGTGGACCGCCAGCGCGGCCAGTCCCTGCACCATCGATCCGGTCGGCAGCGGCACCACGTCGATGCCCCACCCGATCGCGGCGGTGCAACCGGCCACCAGTTCCTCGGCGGCCAGGTAGCCATTCGGCAACACCATCACCTGCGCGGCTTCGGTATCCACCACGGCCCGCAACAGCTGCTGGGCGCTGATCGCCGTCGTCGGGTCGGCGACGTGCGGGCCGGGACGCAGCACGCAGGCACCCTCGTCGGCGAACAACTCCGCCGCGCCGTCGCCGTCGACGACGGCCAACACGGCGCGCTCCCGGCTCCAGCTGCCCGGCGGCAGGCCGCTGGCCGGGCCGGTCAGCGCCGAGATCTGAATCCGCCGCGGATTGCCGAACGCCAGACCCGCTTCGACCGCGGCCCCGGCGTCATCGGTGTGGACGTGCACTGAGTAACCGCCGACGACGCCGGAAGTCGCGATGGCCACGGATTCGCCGAGTTCATCCAGCCGCTCACGGAGCAGGTCAGCGCACTCGGCGTCACATCCGCCCAGCAGGTACATCACTTCGAATTGCGGCGCGGGGGGTTGCGGGACGGGTTCGGCGGCTTGCCGGCGAGGTGACGGCTCGTACAAGGCGCGGTTGGGCGCCTGGCCGGTGATCGTCGAGCGCAACGCGTCGAGCAGGACCAGCAGACCCCGCCCACCTGCGTCGACGACCCCGGCGTCGCCCAGCACGTCAAGCTGTTCAGGGGTCTTCTCCAGCGCCACGACCGCGGCGTCGCCGGCGGCGGTGATCGCCCCGGCCAGCCCATCGGCAGCGCTCTGCTCGACGGCACCCGCAGCCGCACGTAGCACCGAGACGATCGTGCCGGGGATCTCCTGGCCGCCCATCGAGACGACCACCAGATCCACCCCATGTCGCAATGCGGCGCCGAGCAACGCCGCGTCGATGGCCTGCAGTTCTTCGCCGGATTCCCTGGCCGCACGGGCCGTCACATCGGCGATACCGCGCAGAATCTGCGACAGAATCACCCCCGAGTTGCCGCGCGCGCCGTTCAGTGCGCCCGCCGACAGGGCGGCTGCCACCCGAACGACATCGCCTGAGCGTGCCTCCGTATTGGCCTCGGCCAGCGCCGAGCGCATGGTGAACAGCATGTTGATGCCGGTGTCGGAATCGGCGACCGGGAACACGTTGAGCCGGTTGATCTCGTCGATGTGGGTGATCAAGTCGCTGACGGCGGTATGCGCCCAGTCGCGCAGCGCGGACGCGTCCAATGGGCGATCCGGCCGTGCCGAGCCCGACCCCGTCAAAGCCCACCTCCTCGAGCCGCCACCGGTGCGCGCCAGCCTATCCAGTGCAGCCGACAACACAGGTCACAGGCACTCCCGTGTGTTGATCGTTTTGGCGGTTCGGGCCTTCGGCGGCTATCCTTGCCAGGTCGTCGGGCCACCCGTCACCGGTAGTGCGCTGCGACGATGCAGGCCTCGCGGCCTGAGGAGGAGCAGGGCAATCAGCCCAGGGCCCCAGAGATTTGAGGAGTTTCACGTATGGCTGCCGTCTGCGATATCTGCGGGAAAGGCCCCGGCTTCGGCAAGTCGGTGTCGCACTCCCATCGCCGGACCAGCCGTCGGTGGGATCCCAACATCCAGAGCGTGCGCGT
>DATJOR010000044.1:0-8871 GCA_035506875.1 Mycobacterium sp. | reverse complement strand
CCGCCAGCGCGGACGCGCACGACGAGTCCACGGTGAGCGCCGGGCCGGTCAGCCCCAGTGTGTAGGCGATTCGCCCGGAGATCACGCTGAGCGCGGTCCCGGCGAGCAGATGACCGCTGTGCCGGGAAAATTCGGTCATCTGGGGTCCATATCCGGTCGCGGAGGCCCCGACAAAGCAGCCCACGTCGTGCCCGGCCAGATCGTCGGGATTGATACCGCTGTTTTCCAGCGCACGCCAGGACACGCGAAGCGCGACGCGTTGCTGAGGATCCATCGCGACGGCCTCACGCGGCGAGATGCCGAAGAACTCCGGATCGAACGTCGTTGCACCGGTCAGGAATCCACCGCAGTCATGGATTTCCTTGAAACCACTGCGCCGCGACCCTGCCAGCAACTCACGGATCTGCCAGCCTCGATCGGTGGGAAACGGCCCTAGCGCCTCACGGCCGTGGGACAGCAGTTCCCAGTAACCCTCGGCGGTGTCGATGCCGCCGGGCGCCTCCACGGCCATCCCGACGATCACCACCGGTTCGGCGGCGACGGTGATTCCGTCGTCAGACATCGGCGTTCACCTGCGCGGCGACAGCGTCGATGTGCTCGTTCAGATAGAAATGCCCGCCGTCGTACAAGAACAACTCGAAGGCTCCGGCGGTGTGGTTTTCCCAGAGCCGCAACGCCTCGGCGTCGACGCGATCGTCGTCGTGTGCGCCCAATACGCGAATATCGGCACGAATGCGGACACCGGGCATGCAGGTGTAGCGATTGATCGCCTGGTAGTCCGCCCGCACCGCCGTGGTGATCAGTTCCGCGACCTCTTCATCAGCGAGTAGCTCCGGGTCGGTCGCACCGAAGTCGGCGATGTGGGCAAGCAGTTCGCCGTCAGCGGTCGGTAGCTGTGGCATGCCGGCAATAGCGCTCGGCGCCGGACCGGCGGACACCCACAGCCGCTCCACCGCGACGTTGCGGGATTCGGCGATCCGGGCGAACTCGAAGGCAACGATTGCGCCCATGCTGTGCCCGAAAAGCCGAAGCGGCGCTACCCCGTTCCACGGCCCGGACTCGAACAAGCCAAAAGCAAGGTCGTGAACGGTCTCCGGCGCAGGCTCGCGTAACCGTTCTGCGCGTTGCGGATACTGGACGATGTAGGTGTCGCCATCTGTGGCCAGCGCGGTCGCTAAACGGCGGTAACCCGCGGCTGCCGCCCCGGCATGCGGAAACACCACCGTCGCCCCGCTGCGACGCTTGCCGTCTCGCCCTGGCACCAGCTTGACCCAGGGTGCGAAAGCATTCGGCGCCGTTGCCAGATTATTGAAAGTCATTGCAACGCTTCGGATTTTGCGACTGCCGACACCACCTGAGCCGCCTCCATGTGGATAACCTCAAGATATAGTTCGGCGACCTGGTCGAGCCGCCCGGGTTCGTGTTCTCGACGGCCAAGCAGGCCGGCAAGAGCCGCAATGGTTCGGGCGGCGAAGATGTCGGCGACCATCACGTCGGGCGTATCCAGCCAGGCCCGGATGCGAGCGATGGTCTGAGTCGCCAGCACCGAATCTCCGCCGAGGGTGAAGAAGTCATCGTCAACACCTACCGTCTCCACACCGAGGACATCGCCCACGATCGCGGCAAGAGCCGATTCCAGCGGCGTCGACGGGGCCCGGCGACGCGGCTGAGCCGCTCCGTTGACGGCGGCGGCCAGCTGCCCCTCGACAACGCGGCGGTCGATTTTGCCGCCGAGAGTGAACGGAATGCGCTCCACCAGCGATACGTGGCGCGGGATCATGTGTGCGGGAACAAGTTCAGCCATCGCATCCCGCACGCCTTCGGCCGTCAACTGGGCGCCGTCCGCGCGGACCGCTGCGGCCAGGATTTCCGCGCCGCCCGGCGTTCGCACCACGGCTGCGACTCCTGTTGCCACGCCGGGTAGTTGACGCAGGGCCGCCTCGACCTCGCCGAGCTCGACGCGATAGCCGCTGAGCTTGACGCGGTGGTCGGCGCGTCCGACGAACTCGCACGTGCCGTCCGGCCAATACCTGGCCATATCGCCGGTCCGGTACCACGTTCTGCCGTCGTGCACGACGAAGCGCTGCGCGGTGAGATCCGGACGTCCCCGGTAACCGCGCGCGATACCGCGCCCCGACACCCACAGCTCGCCGACAACCCAATCCGGGCAGTCGCCGCCCATGTCGTGCACGACCCGGCAGGCGTTGTTGGGAAGCGGTGTGCCATAGGGCAAGGCGGTCCAGTCCGATGGCACCCGGCCTGATTCGTCGATCTCGTAAATGGTGTTGTGCACTGCGGTTTCGGTCGCACCACCCAGACCTGCGAAACGCACCGCAGGCGCGTCGGCCCGAAGGCGACGAGCCACCTCGGGTCGCACCCAATCGCCGCCGGTGGGAACTGCTCGCACCGACGAAAGCCGTCCCGCGCCAACCTCGACCAGCATCTCGAGCCAGCCCGGCATGAAGTGCAGCACGGTGACTTGGTGGGTGTCGATCAGTCGCGCCCAGGCGTCGGGATCCCGGCGCTGCGCTTCGTCCACCACGACGATCGCCCCGCCAGTTCGTAAGGTGACGAAAGTATCCATCACCGAGATGTCGCCTTCCAGTGTCGAAAGAGCCAGGCAACGATCAGCGGTACCGATCGCGAAGTGCCTGCCAATGAACTCGACGGTGTTCATCGCGGCATCATGCGCGACTTCAACGCCCTTCGGCTCTCCGGTGGAGCCCGACGTGAACAACACGTAGGCCAGCGCAGCCGGATCGGTTGTTGCGGGCTCGATCTCGATGTCAGCAGGACTGTCGCGGAGGACGTCAGCAATCGTCAGCGCGGGTATCGATAACGGCAGCGGTTTCCCGCCGCACACCAGCGCCAGACTCACCTGACCGGCCCGCAGGATCCGTTCCGCACGGTCGCGAGGCTGATCGATGCCGATCGGCAGATAGGCCCCACCCGCTGCCAGGATCCCCAGTACCGCCGGGACCTGTTCGGCGGTTTTGGGTCCCAGCACCGCGACCGTGTCACCGGCGCGGATTCCGTTCGCACGCAATGCCGCTGCCAATGTCAACGCCTGGTCGCGTAGCTGGGCGTAGGTGAGGTCACCGGAACTGGACAATACGGCAGGGGCATCGGGCTGCTGTTCCGCACGGCGGAAGAAGCCGTCGTGCAGCGCCTCTCCGCTGGGGGTGGCGGATCGACTATTGACGGCGTCACGCACCGCCCGCTGGCTCGCCGGCAGTGCCGGCGGGTCGGGCTCATCCCAATCGTGCCCAGCGGCCAGCCGCAGCAGTTCGTCAACGTGATGGGCGAACATGGCGTCGGCGACACCGGGTGGGAAAACATCCTCGCGCACATCCCAATTCACCAGAACACCACCGTCGAATTCGGTGACCTGTGCGTCGAGCGAAACCTGCGGGCCTTGCGAGATGATCCAGCCGGGCGTGCCGAATGTCTCGGTGACGTCGGCGCAAAACAGCTCGCCCAGCCCAAGTGCGCTGGTGAACACCACCGGCGCCAGCACCGGTGCGCCGCGATAGCGGGCGAGGTCGCGCAGCACCGATAGGCCGGGATAGTCGGAGTGCGCTGCCGCGCTCCGCATGGCGTCTTGCACGGCTCGGGCACGCGACGCTGCCGTGTTGGTGCCGGTCAGATCGATGTCGAGCAGCAGTGACGAGGTGAAGTCGCCAACCATGCTGTCCACGTCGGGATGCAGGGCCTCGCGACCAAAGAGCGGCACGTTCAACAAGAATCGCGAGCTGCTCGACCAGCACTCCAGGGTGTAGGCGAACGCTGCCGCGAACATCATCGCCGGGGTGACACCGCGGGAGCGGGCGTCGGCGAACAGCGCATCCCGGGTCCGGGGATCAAGCCACTGCCAGCGCCGGGTGCTGTTGCGCGAGAGATGTTTTCGAGTCGCCGACGGCAGAGCGGGCGGGTCCGGTAGTTCGGGAATACGCTGCGCCCACCAGTCGCGGTCGGCGTCACGGTTGGGCTGCGGTCCGGATTGCCGCCGCGCCATTTCCTGGCGGTATTCCTGGTACGTGTAGCGCAGTGCTGGCCGCTGCCGACCCTGGTACAGCGCCGCCAAGTCGGCCATCAGGGTGCGGTAGCTCATCGCGTCGGCGGCTTGCATGTCCAAGTCGACATGCAGGCGCGATCTTTCGCCGGGAAGCAACGAAAGCGTCAACTCCAACACCTGCCCGTCGAGCTGCTGGTGCGACTTGGCTTCCCGAAGTCCGATGAGTCGCTGCTTGACGACACCCTCGGCGAGGTCCCGGAAGTCGTGGACCGTGACCGGGAGGCCCGCGCCTTCGGCGGCCGGATCGATCCGCTGGTTTCCGTCGGGCAGAAACTGCACCCGCAGCATCGGATGCCGCGTTGCCAAATTAGTAGCTGCGTTGCGTAGGCGATCGGGATCGATTGCGCTGCAGTCGAATTCGACATAGAGATGGCTCGCCACGCCACCAAGCGGCTGATCGTCGTGGCGTCCTACCCACATGGCGTGTTGCATCGGGGCGAGCGGAAACGTGTCGTCCGTTGTGCGGGTTGGCGTCTCGGCCTCCACATCGACGGGGCTGCCGGCCTCGGACGCGGAAACCAGCACCGACCAGGCTTCGATCGTCGGGGCGGCGGCCAGCGTGGCGAAGTCGACGGCGATACCGCGGCGACGCCATCGTCCCGCCAGCGTCATCATCCGAATCGAATCGAGGCCTTGGCTGATGAGGTTGCCGTCGAGGTCGACGGTATCGGCGCTGACGCCGAGCAGTTCGGCGACCTCCGCGCGGATAGCGCCTGGGCTGCCTACGACGGCAGCCCGAACCCCATCAGTTTCCACACCAAACCCTCCTGCTGGCTCCGCCAGAGAGCTACTTAGTGGAGGCTAGCCTAATTTGTGGCTACTCTAGTGTCCGGGGTCCCTAGGACGCTACCGTCCCGACTTCGCGGCGCCCGCTGATCATGATTTTCACAGGTACTTACGGGCCCGCCGGCGGACGCCGACCCTTGAGTTCATTCCCTGTGAGCACGGCCTGATAGGCGCACGCCTGGTCAAGGCATCGAACGCAGATCGAGATAACCCTTACCTTACTAAGGTTAGGATTACCTATTGTGGCTCAGTGGAATCTTAGGTAGCGTCCCTCCAGCTTGGTGATGGACGTCCGTCCAATGACGGTCAACGAAGGAGACGCAGTGGAATTAGTCCATGGTCCTGATTCGCTCAACCGATTCCTGGTCGCCGGTGTGGCAGTGCTGGGTGCGGGCCTCGTTGCGATCAATCCGACGGCCCCCAGCCAGCCCGCCATCGCGCACAGAGCGGTGCAGCTGACCGCAGGCGAACAAGACTGGAGCCAGGTCCTCACCACCGCCGAAGACAACCTGACGACCCTGGAAAGCGAAGCCGCGACGGCGAATTCCGGCCTGTCGACGGCGGTGGCCACCGAACTGTCGGGCTTCGGGACCCAGATCAGCAATGCGTTCACCGGTGTCGAGAGCGGTTTGCAGAACTCGATCTCCGGCGGCTGGTACGGCAGCGACGACGGCTATGTTTTCGGTCTGCTCCCGGGTTCCGTGACGGGTCCCGACGGGGTCGAGACCGGCAGCACGCTGCAGGAGATCTCGACCGCCCTCAACCAGGGCGACGCGCTGAGCGCTTTCAGCTACTTCGACGCGTGGTCGTTGGAGACGGTGGACCACACGCTCAAGCCGCTGCTGAGCCCGCTTCTCGATGAAACCAGCAAGGGCGTGACCACGCTGGGGATCCCCGCCGAGCTGTCGCAAACCTTCACGAATGTGCTCGAGGAGTTCGGCAACTACAACGAGCTGAAAGCTCTCGGCGATGCGCTGCTTGCTCCGGAACTCAGCGTCGCTTTCGGACTGTCGAACGATCTCGACGGGATCGCGGCCGACCTATCCTCCGGGGACCCCACCCTGGCACTGACCGACTTGTCCAACCTGTCCTCCGACCTGACCGGCGACCTCCTCAATGGGTGGACCGACCCCTACACCGGCACCGGCGAGGCGTTCACCGGCCTGCTCAACAGCGGCAGCCTGCTGGAAGAACTGCTGGTGACCTGGCCTACGCAGCTTGCTACGGCGCTGGGTGAGTCGATTGCACCAGCAGCTGCGGACGCTCTCTCGTCGTCGCTTCCCGATCTGTTCGGCGGCCTGGTTAGCCTCTAGGCGATGGCTCGTCGGACAACTGGAGGCGAGGTATGTCGACTTTCGATCTGGACGGCTTTGTGCCGTTTCCGCCAGATCGTGCAGCCCGCTACCGAGCCGCCGGTTATTGGACCGGCCGAACAGTCGACTCGATGTTGGCCGACGCAGCCCAGCGATGCCCAACGCACGTCGCTGTGGTTGACGTCGCGCAGCAGCTCACCTACGCAGAACTTGACGAGCGCGCCGACCGAGCGGCGGCCGGGCTGGCAGCGCTCGGCATCGCGTCCGGTGACCGGGTGTTGCTACAACTGCCCAACGGCTGCGAGTTCGCAGTGGCGTTGTTCGCGTTGCTGCGCGCCGGCGCGATCCCGGTCATGTGCCTGCCCGGCCACCGAGCCGCGGAGTTGCGACACTTCGCCACCGTCAGCCAGGCAACGGCTCTGCTAATCCCTGCTACTGCACAAGGATTCGACCACCGGGCGATGGCGCAGGCGCTACTGCAGGATCGGCCCGTGCTGCGCCACGTGATCGTCGATGGCGACCCGGGCCCGTTTGTGTCGTGGTCGCAGGTGTGCGCGCACCCGAGCCGCCCCGCTTCGCACACGGCGGATCCCGGGTCGCCGGCCCTGCTGCTGGTCTCCGGCGGCACGACCGGGCTACCCAAGCTGATCCCCCGCACCCATGACGACTACGTATACAACGCCACTGCCAGCGCCGAGATCTGCGGGCTGACTGGTGATGACGTCTATCTGGTGGCGTTGCCCGCCGCCCACAATTTCCCGTTGGCCTGCCCCGGTTTACTCGGTGCCGTCGCCGTCGGTGCGACGACTGTGTTCGTCAATGACCCCAGCGCGGAGTCGGCATTCAGCGCCATCGTGCGCCACGGCGTCACTGCCACCGCGCTGGTTCCGGCCCTGGCCAACCTGTGGGCACAGGCCACCGAGTGGGAGCCCAAGGTGCCAACCTCATTGCGGCTGCTGCAAGTTGGCGGCGCGAAGCTGGAAGCCGACGACGCGCGTCGGATCCGCGAAACGCTGACGCCCGGACTGCAGCAGGTTTTCGGCATGGCCGAAGGGCTGCTGTGCTACACCCGACCCGGTGACCCGTCGGAACTGGTGGACCGCACGCAAGGTCGACCGCTGTCTGCCGATGACGAACTGCGCATCGTCGACGACGCCGGCCTAGCGGTCCCGGACGGCGCCGAAGGCGAACTGCTGGTGCGCGGCCCGTACACGATCAACGGATACTTCCGCGCCGAAAGCGACAACGCGCGCAGCTTTGACCCGGACGGCTTTTACCGCAGCGGTGACCTCGTGCGCCGACGCGCCGATGGCTACCTCGAGGTCACCGGCCGGGTGAAAGATGTCATCCACCGCGGCGGCGAGACCGTCGCCGCCGGCGACCTCGAAGAACACCTGCGAGCGCACCCGGCGATCTCGTCGGCGGCGGCGGTGGCGCTGCCGGACCCTTACTTGGGTGAAAAGATCTGCGCAGCAGTGGTTTTCACCGGCAATCCGGTAACGCTGACGGAGTTGAACAATTACCTCGACCAGCGCGGCGTGGCCACGCATGCTCGGCCCGATGTGTTGAGGCAGATGACCGCGTTGCCGACAACCGCAGTCGGCAAGGTCGACAAGAAGGCGATCGCCCGGCAATTGCAGGCCTGAGCGCTATAAGCCGCATTTAACGCATCGTCACAGGTGGCGTAGTGTTGGGCCCGAGCTGTTTCGTTGTCAGCCGTGGTCGACCGCCGTGAGAGCGGACGACAGCCCCGGGCAATGTGATTCCTCCGTCGCCCCGCGCCTGTTGGGCGGTCGATGCCGACAGCGAAGGAACGCCCTTGAATTGCCCAACGCCAACCATCGTGTTGCTCGCCATTGTCGGGTGTGCACAGCGCCGACAGCGATGCCTCCGATGACTTATCCACTGCAGCAACGACGCCGAGACAATCCCCCACGGCTGTCCGTAGCTCGCCAGTTGGGCCGCAACATCGACGGTGCGTGGTGGCCACGCGCAGACCGAATTACGAATGAACTGCCCGGTCTTATTGCGATACTGCTCCCCCTGCTTGGAGACATCACGTCCATCAACGTCAATTGGCAACCGCTACAACGGCCGCCCGACTTCAACTGGCCGGGATGGGAACACAAGCGCCAGCACGTGATGACGCTCGATGGCGGAGATGGACGCGCCAACCTCCTGATAATCCCGTATATGACGGCAAGCGCGCTTGCGCTGATGGTGCTACGCCGCGCCGCTGATCTGCCCATCGACCCCGCCGACCAAGCCAGACCAGCGTTCTTGACCGCGGGCTCAATCCTGCAAGCTGCTTTGCGACAGCGCTCCACGGGCTGCTAGCGGCACCCTACCTGGGCCCGACGACGGGCTGACGGCCGGCTCCTCGGCCGCGCGGTTCAATGCGGCACCTTGAATCACGTTGCGCTGGACGCACCGATCAGCGCTTCGACCAGCTGCATGGTGGTGAGTGTTGGAATGTCGTGTATGGTCGTCATTCCTTCGACTACCTGTGTGGCCGAGTCGATTTCGGATGGCGTCAACCCGAGGTAGGCGTCATGCAGTTCCATCCCGAACAGCATGCCCTGCCATGTTGAGCCGTCGGAGCCGGGCTGCGCATAGAAGTCGCCGTTGATGTTGTACACCTCGGTCGGGTACAGGTTGTCGGGAACGCCGGTGGGATTGGCGCCGAGCATCACGAAA
>DATJOR010000043.1:0-7716 GCA_035506875.1 Mycobacterium sp. | reverse complement strand
GGCGATGAGGACAGGATGCGGGCCCGTCGTGCGCTGGTGCGGGTGCAGGGTCTGCTCGGCCCGGAGGCAGTGCAGGTGCCGGTACTGTCCGGCGGTCGTGGGCCTGCCGAGCGCATCACGTTGACGCCGCTGGGTGACGAGTCGGTGCCGCGGGCCGATCCGGGTCTGCCGTGGCCCGGCCAACTGCCCGAGCCGTCGCCGACGGTGCTGCTCGATGATCCGGTGGAATTGCTTGATGCCCAAGGCAACTCGATCCGGGTGACCAGCCGTGGGCTGTTCTCCGCCGATCCGGCACGACTGACCTCCCGTGGTCGTGACGAGCGGCTGCGCTGGTGGGCCGGACCATGGTCGGTCGACGAACGCTGGTGGGATCCGGATCAGGCGGCTGGGGGCCGTACCGCCCGGGCCCAGGTGTTGTTGGCGGGCCGGCGGGCGTCCGACCCCGGGACCGCGATGCTGCTGTGCTACCGCCAGAGGAGGTGGTATCTGGAGGGGATCTACGATTGACGAAAATTTCGTAGGCGCTACACGTTCGGGTGCGTTCCCCGCCGTCAAAATCCGCATCACAACCCCGCAACTCGACGGTACGATCTGCATATATTTGCCAGCGCCCAGGGGAAGACGCGTCTTGTCTGACATTGAAGAAGAAAAGAAAACTGTCTGGCAACAACTTTCCCTGAAACAACTGCCCTAACCATAGCGGTCCAACCGGCACCGTCAGGTCAGGTTTTAGCCCAGCCGGCGCGCGAACGGCCCGACCCGCTCGATGAAGCGGTCGAAGAACACAGTCGAGTCCGCGCTAACACTGATCAGCGCGTTGGGCTTTCGACCCCAGCGTCCCGACCAGTCGGTCACCGTCATGCCGCGAGTCAGTGAGCCCGTCAGCTCGACGTCGACGGTCGCGTGCCGGGTGTCGACCAGCTGCGGGTCCAGCGCGGCCGCGGCGGCCAACGGATCGTGCAGATGCGCCAGATAACCGTGGCCGAGGGCGTGGTAGGACTCCATGTAAAAGCGCGTCGCGTCCTCGATCACTCGAATCAAGGCGTTGGACGCCGACGAGCGGGTGCCGCGTTCGTCGTCGATGCTCATCACGGCGGTCGTCGAGTCGGCGGCGGCTGCCAGCCGGTTGAGGATGTCCGGTGTGATCGCGATGTTCCGGGTCACGTCCAGACCGCACAGGATCGGAAGAGCCTGCGGTTTAGCAGCTTTCGTTGCTTCGGGAGACCAGGCGGCGAACACCTCGGCGGCCGCCTCCGGGTCGAAGGCGATGTTCCACTCCGCCACCGGGCTGGTGTTGCCGCGATAATCGTAGGCGCCGCCCATGATCACCAATTGGCGCAACAGCGTCGGCAGCGCGGGTTCCTTGCGCAGTGCCAACGCCAGGTTGGTCAGCGGCCCGGTAGCCAGTCCGATCAGCTCGCCCGGATGCTCGTGCGCCGCCCTGACCCACGCCGTCGCGGCGTCGTCACCGGAGAGCTGGCGATCGCTCGGCGGCAATTCGGCGTATCCCAGACCGCGCGGGCCGTGGACCGGGCTGTCGGCGAGTGCCGCGGAGTTCAAGGGGTGATCAGCGCCTCTTGACACCGGCACGCCCTCGATCCGGCACAGGTCCAGCAGGCCGAGGTTGTTCTCGCAGACTTGTTCCACCGCAACGTTTCCGCCGGTTGCGGCGATGCCGACCAGCTCGGCCTCCGGACTGGCCAGCAGATAAACCAGCGCGATCGCGTCGTCTACACCGGTGTCGACGTCGGCGAAAACTGGTGTGGCGGCCACTGCGGCAACGATACCGGTCCGAGCTACCAGTGCACCCCGGGCACCAGACGAACAGCCCGCTTGACCGGCCCGGGCACCCGCATGCGGGCTACAGCGGCACGGGCCGGCCGCTTCGGCCGACGCGACGACTGTTCTTCCACAACAATTTTCGGCGCTTCCTCGCCGCGCGCCGCCGCCGAGTCGGGATACCCGAGGTAGAGCTGATGCAGAATCCGTCGCGACAGCTTGGGGGTGAAGTAGTTGCCGGCCTCGGAGAGAGTGCCCAACGGGGTGTCGATACGCGTCGGCTTGTCGATCAATCCGCGCACTACCATCGCAGCCGCGTGTTCGGCGCTGATCGGCGGTACCGGGTTGAGCCGGCGGGACGGCTTGATCATCGGTGTGGCCACCAACGGCATGTGGATGTTGGTGAACGTGATGTGGTCGGAAAGCGTTTCGGTGGCCACCACTTCGGAGAACGCGTCGAGCGCGGCCTTGGTGGGCAGATACGAACTGTACTTGGGGCTACGTGCCTGCACGCCGGCGCTGGACACGTTGACGACGTGGCCGAACTTGCGCTCACGCCAGTGCGGCAACAACGCCAGCACCATCCGCACCGCGCCGAAATAGTTGACCGCCATCACCCGTTCGTAATCATGCAGTCGGTCGGTCTGGTTGACCACCGATCGGCGGATCGACCGGCCGGCGTTGTTCACCAGGTAGTCGACGTGGCCGAACCGGCCCAAGATGTCCTTGACGGTGTGTTCCACCGACGCGGAGTCGGTCACATCGCAGGTAAAGGCATAAGCTTCGCCGCCGTTGAAGCGGATGTCGGTAACCAAGTCGTCCAGCGCCTCGGCGTTACGTGCCAACGCGAACACTGTCGCGCCGCGTTCGGCGACCGCGATCGCCGCAGCCCGCCCGATGCCACTGGACGCCCCGGTGATGATGACGTGGCGCCCGACCAGTGCGCCGGCAGGATCGTCGCGGCGGGCCCGGTTCGGGTCCAGATGCTCGGCCCAATACCGCCACAGCGCGGGCGCGTAATCGGCGAACTCGGGAGCCTCAATACCGGTCCCTTGCAATGCTTTCCGCGTTTCATCGGAGACGAAGGTCGGTATCAAGTCGACAACGTCGAGAACCTCGCCGGGAATACCCAGTTGGGTAGCGGCCATGTTGCGCCACACCCTGGCTCGTCCGCGCACCTTCGTCACCGGTGCAGCAACCGACCGCGGCAGCGATCCGCGCAGCGGCGGCAACCCGGCCGCTTCCGCGATCCCACGGTAAATGCCGCGCAGACCAATGGTTTTCGGTGCGGTCAAGTGGAACGTCTGGCCGTCGCGTCCCTCGGCGTGCATGAGGGCGACCAGCGCGTCGACGACGTAGTCGACCGGCACGATGTTGGTGCGGCCGGTGTCGGGCAGCATGATCGGGGTGAACCGGGGCAACACGGCGAGCTTGGCCAGCACGCCGAAGAAGTAATACGGTCCGTCGATCTTGTCCATCTCGCCGGTGCGTGAGTCACCCACCACCACCGCAGGACGGTAGATCCGATGACGCAGGCCGGTCGCTTGGCGCACCAGCAGCTCGGCCTCGAACTTGGTCTGGTGATACGGCGTCGGCAGCTGCTGACCGACGTCGAAGTCGGACTCGGTGTATTCGCCACGGAACTCTCCGGCCACCGCGATCGACGACACGTGATGCAGCGTCGCGTCCAGCCGGCGCGCGAATTCGATCACGGCGCGGGTGCCCTCGACGTTGGCGACGCGCTGATCGGCTTCGGGGGCGGTGATGTCATAAATCGCCGCACAGTGCACCACATGCTCGACGTTGCCCAGCTCGGCAATGTCCTCGCCGGTCAACCCAAGATCAGGCTCGGCCAAGTCTCCGATCAGCGGTTTTGCCCGTTCACCCCACTCCTCGGCCAGGCGTTCGAATCGGCCCACCGACGGGCGGCGAACCATGACCCACACCTCGGCGTCGGGGTGTTCGTCGAGTAGGCGTGACACCACTCGCCGGCCAATGAACCCGGTACCGCCGGTAACGACATAGCGCATGCCACACATGGTGGCGCGTGGCACGACGCACGTCAACGCAGTGTGACGTGATCGTCGCTGGCAATCAGCGCGACATCACCGTGGTGTCTTCGTCGTCCCACAGCAGCAGCTGACGAACAGCGGGACGCGATCCATAGGGCTGCAGCATCTGACTGGCCGGCCGTGGGCGCACCCGCAGCGGCCACCAGAACCAGCGGCCAAGCAGCGTGGCGATGGACGGCGTCAGAAACGACCGCACGATCAAGGTGTCGAACAGCAGGCCGAGGCCGATGGTGGTGCCGATTTGTCCGAGCACCTGCAAACCGCTGAACACGAACCCGCACATGGTCACGGCGAAGACCAAACCGGCGGCGGTCACCACCGACCCACTCCCGGCCATCGCGCGGATGATGCCGGTCTTGAGACCGGCATGGATTTCCTCTTTGAACCGGGAGATGAGTAGCAGGTTGTAGTCGGATCCGACGGCCAGCAGCAGGATGACCGCCAAAGCCAGTACAACCCAATACAATTTGATGCCCAGTATGTACTGCCACACCAGCACGGACAGGCCGAACGATGCGCCCAATGACAGCGCCACGGTACCGACGATTACGATCGCGGCGACCAGACTCCGGGTAATGAACATCATGATCAGCAGAATCAGGCTCAGCGAGGCGATGGCGACGATCAGCAGGTCGTACTTGTTCATATCCTCGATGTCTTTATAGGTCGACGCGGTGCCACCGAGATAGAACTTGGAGCCCGCCAACGGAGTGTTCTTCACCGCTTCGTGCGCGGCGAGCTTGATCGGTTCGACATGAGAGATGGCCGCGGGCTCGGCCGGGTCGCCCTCATGAGTGATGATCATGCGAGCGGCTTTGCCGTCAGGTGAAAGAAACAGCTTCAGACCACGTTTGAAGTCAGGGTTGCTGAACACTTCCGGTGGCAGATAGAACAAATCGTCATTCTTGGCTTTGTCGAAGGCCTGTCCGAGCGCAGCGGGATTATCATTCGCGGTGGCCGACTGGTTGGCGATCCCGGAGTTGGTGGCGTAGTTCTTCAACACCAGTTCTTGGTTGACTTCCTGGCTGGCGATCTGAGGCGGTATCAGCCCCACCAGTTGTGGTTGGATTGTGTCGAGCTTGTCCAGGCTGGTGACCAGGTCTTCGAATTTTTCGGTGAGCTGGTCGATGCTGTCCAGTGCTTCAAACGTATTGCGCATGGCGAAGCACACCGGGATGTCGTAGCAGTGCTTTTCCCAGTAGAGATAGCTGTGGATCGGTCGGAAGAAGTCGTCGAAGTTCGCCAACTTGTCTCGCACCTCGGAAATGATCGCGAGGGTTTCGTGGAATTTCTGGGTCTCTTCGTGCGTGGCGGCGGCGAGTTGCGTCTGTAACGCATACTGCTGCTGCAGAATACCGATCGTTTTGCTCAACTCACTTGACTGCCTTAGTAAGTCGCGAGCCCGGTCCATTTGGTACTTGAGGTTCTGAACTTGGCCGATGCTTTGCTGACTGATCTGAAATGCGATCGAACTGTGATCGAGTGGGGCACCCAACGGCCGGGTGATGGTCTGCACCTGAGCGATACCGGGTATGTGGACGATGTTCTTGGCCACCTTGTCCAGCACGAGCATGTCGGCCGGATTCCGTAAGTCGTGGTCGGCCTCGATCATCAACAGTTCGGGCTCCAACCGGGCGCGGGAGAAGTGCCGCTCGGCGGCGGTGTAGCCCACATTGGCCGCGGCAGTGGCAGGGATGTAGGGCCGGGTGTCATAGCTGGTTCTGTAGCCGGGCAACGCGAGTAGCCCGATGAGGGCGACGGCGGTCGCGACGACGAGAATCGGTCCGGGCCAACGGACGATGGCGGTGCCGATGCGACGCCAGCCGCGGGTCTGCAGCACGCGCTTGGGGTCGAAGAGGCCGAAATGACTGGCAATCGTCAGGATCGCCGGGCCCAGCGTGAGCGAGGCCGCCAGGGCCACCAGGATGCCGATCGCTGCGGGCAGGCCCAAGCTGTGAAAGTAGGGCAGCCGGGTGAAAGTGAGGCATGCGACCGCGCTGGCCACCGTCAGGCCAGAGCCCAGGACAACGTGCGAGGTACCGCGGTACATGGTGTAGAAGGCGTCTTCCCGCTCTGCGCCGCCGGCCCGCGCCTCGTGATATCGGCCGACGAAAAATATTGCGTAATCCGTTCCGGCGGCGATCACCAGCAGTGTCAGCAGATTGGTGGCGTATGTCGACAGTGGCAGAATCCCGGAATTGCCAAGGAAAGCAACGAATCCCCGCGCCGCGGCCATCTCGATCAGGACGGTCGCAAGGACCAGGAGCGTGGTGGTGAACGATCGATAGACGAAGAACAGCATCACGGCGATCACGCCGACGGTGATCGCCGTGACTTTGCTGGATCCTTTGCTGCCTTCGGTGAATTGATCGGCGATCAGCGGGGCAGCGCCGGTGAGGTAAGCCTTGACACCTGGCGGCGGCTGCATGTGGTCAATGGTGCTGCGGACCGCGTCGACGGATTCGTTGGACAATGCCTCGCCCTGGGCTCCGTTGAGAAAGAGTTGAACGTAGGCGGCCTTGCCGTCGCTGCTCTGGGATCCCGCCGCCGTCAGCGTGTCTCCCCAGAAGTCCTGGACATGCTGAACGTGCTTGGTGTCTTGTTCCAGCTTGTGAATCAGCGCGTCGTAAAACTTATGGGCGTCGGCGCCGAGCGGCTTGTCGCCTTCCAGGACGATCATCGCCGAACTGTCGGTGTCGAACTCGTGGAACACCTTGCCGATGTGTTTGAACGCCTGATACGACGGCGCCTCGGGGGAGCTCAGGCCGACGTTGTGAAGCCTGCCGACCTCTTCTAGTTGCGGCACAAGGATATTCGGCACAGCGGCTAGCGCCACCCAGAACAACAGGATGGGCACCGCCAGACGGCGAATGGTGTGCGGCACGAAGGGACGGCGACTGCTGTGATCGCTCATCCGGACTTGTCCAAGCAGAAAGTGTAGGCGCTCAATTCGTGGACGGTCCTTTCGTCTTTGACGATGCCGTTGACGGTGATGCGGCAGCCCAGTGTGTTGCCGTTGCCTTGCGCAACCACGTTGGCGATGACCGCGGGATCAGTGGTCGTGATCGTGTAGGACCACGGCAGTGGCGCGTTGTCGACTCGTTGCGGTGCGGCGTGGACGTCCTGGTAGTTGATCGTCGCCGTGGACCCTGGAGTGCCGAAGACCTCGTAGACGACTTGCTTGGGGTTGAACGGAACGATCTCGTTAGAGACACCGCTGCCCAATGATGCATTTTTGTGAGAACCGAAGGCGTCGTGCAGGCGGAAGACAGCGAACCCGGCCAGCGCGACCACCGCGGCGGTGACTAGCACCATCCAGCGTCGCCTGACCACGCTGCTCAGTGAAACCCGTTTCACCCGTTGGCCTTTCGATTACCGGGTTTACTATCGCAGTCGACAGTACGGTACCGGACCGGACACTACAAGAGACGCGGGCGTGCACATCCGTCTAACAGTCACTCGCTGCGCCGAGTCAGGCTCGGGATCACGACCTGGTCCACCAGGGCTTGTACCGTCTGCCGAGTCGGCGCCGGGCCGGGAAGGATGGACCGGAAGATCAGGTAGTGAGGCATCACATCCCAGAGTTCTTCATTGACGGCGGCGCGGTCGATCTCACCGCGGTCGACGGCCTGCTGAAGGATGTTGATCATCAACGCTTTTCGCTGCTCAATGAACTCGTGCTGCATCACTTCGTTGAGTGCGGGGGAGCGCGAGACCTCGACGAGCACCGCGCGGATGGTGCTGGCGTGCTGCCGGCCCTGTTCGCAGATCAGCTCTCCCATGTGCAGCAGGTCACCTCGCAGCGTGCCGGTCTCGGGCGGGACGGCGACCTGGCGAATGCCCTCGATGAACGCCGCCAAAACCA
>DATJOR010000042.1:0-14929 GCA_035506875.1 Mycobacterium sp. | reverse complement strand
AATTAGCCTGCTTACCGGGGCCGGTCACTACCGGCAATCTATCGAAGCTCGAACACATTGGGGTATAAACCAATTCGTTCGAACTACCCGGCTGACTGCCGCGTTGTGAAGATCGGGTCGGCAATCAAACTCGCACCGCCGCAGAGCCGCGGTCCCCGTGCATGGCCGCGGCCGACCGTCGGGTGCAACGACCGTGGGTGGATCGGTCGCAGTTATTGCGGGATGCGCTGCGGTGCCGTCTGACCGAGCTCGCTGCCGACCACGATGTTGCCGGCTACGCCGAACACCCGCTCACCCATGACGAGACGTCGCTGGCCAACATCGCCGATTGTGGACCCACCAAAGGGTGGAGCGACCAGACCGATGCAAGGGGTGAACGGTGATGCCGCGCAACGCTTTTCGTCGGACGATTACTCGATCGTCGCCGACGCGGCTCCATGAGGCGCGTCGCACGCTATGAACCAGCACCGGTTGCTGAGAACCCGGCGACCCTAGTTACCGACCGGTAGCGACCGGCCTGGACCGGCGTGGGAGAATTTCAGACATGACTGTCATCCCGGACAAGATCCCGGAAGATTTCGTTGCCGGCCTCGAGGGTGTGGTCGCATTCACCACCGAGATCGCCGAGCCGGACAAAGACGGCGGCGCCCTGCGCTACCGGGGCGTCGACATCGAAGATCTGGTTGGCCCACACGTCACCTTCGGCGACGTCTGGGCTTTGCTGGTGGACGGAAAGTTCGGCCACGGGCTGCCACCGGCCGAGCCGTTCCCGCTGCCGATCCACAGCGGAGATGTCCGGGTCGACGTCCAGGCAGGCCTTGCGATGCTCGCCCCGATCTGGGGATACAAGCCGCTGCTCGACATCGACGACGCCACCGCTCGCGACCAGCTCGCCCGCGCCTCGGTGATGGCGCTGTCGTATGTCGCCCAATCGGCCCGCGGTATCTACCAACCGGCCGTACCTCAGCGGGTTATCGACGAATGCTCGACCGTCACAGCACGTTTCATGACCAGGTGGCAGGGTGAGCCGGATCCCCGGCATATCGAGGCCGTCGACGCGTACTGGGTTTCGGCCGCCGAGCACGGGATGAACGCCTCGACGTTCACCGCACGGGTGATCGCATCGACCGGCGCCGACGTCGCGGCAGCGCTGTCGGGCGCGATCGGGGCGATGAGCGGTCCGCTGCACGGCGGCGCGCCGGCACGTGTGTTGCCGATGCTCGACGAGGTCGAGCGCACCGGCGACGCGCGCGGTCTGGTCAAGAGGATTCTGGATCGCCACGAGAAGCTGATGGGCTTTGGGCACCGCGTCTACCGCGCCGAGGACCCGCGCGCACGCGTGCTACGGGCCACCGCCAAGCGGCTGAACGCGCCGCGGTACGAAGTCGCGGCGGCGGTCGAGCAGGCAGCGCTCTCCGAGCTTCGCGAGCGCCGTCCGGACCGCGCGATCGAAACCAACGTCGAGTTCTGGGCCGCGGTGATCCTGGACTTCGCCCAGGTGCCGCCCAACATGATGCCGGCGATGTTCACCTGCGGCCGGACCGCCGGCTGGTGCGCCCACATCCTCGAGCAGAAGCGGCTCGGCAAGCTGGTTCGCCCGTCGGCCATCTACGTCGGCCCGGATCCGCGCAGCCCCGAATCCGTCGAAGGCTGGGACCAAGTCCGCAAGGCCTGACCTGCACGACGGCGTTGGTCTCGGTGGCCGGTGATGAGATTGCATCGCGGCTTGAGTCAAAGAGTCGTAACACCTACCGAACCCCTACCGATACCTAGGAGTCCAGTATGGCCATCGCCGTCGAACCCGCACTGAACCCGCACCTTGTCGTGGACAACGCCGCCGCGGCGATCGACTTCTACGTCAAGGCTTTTGACGCGCAAGAACTCGGGCGAGTGCCCGGGCCTGACGGCAAGCTGGTGCACGCCGCATTGCGCATCAACGGCTTCACCGTGCTGCTCAACGACGACTTCCCGGAGATGTCCGGCGGCAAGTCGATGACCCCCAACTCGCTGGGCGGAACCCCGGTCACCATCCACATGACGGTGACCGACGTCGATGCCAAGTTCCAGCGGGCGCTCGACGCCGGCGCCAGCGTGGTCATGCCACTCGATGAGCAGTTCTGGGGCGATCGCTACGGCATCGTCGCCGATCCGTTCGGCCACCACTGGTCGATGGGTCAGCCCGTGCGCGAGGTCAGCCCGGAAGAGATTGCGGCCTTCATCGGCCAGCCATCGGGCTAGGCCGGCCAATTAGGCGAGGTCCGCCACCTGGCGTAGCCGGTCGGCCAGCCGGCGCCGCAGCGGCGGCGTCGGCGCGGCGGCCGCGACCGCCAGCATCTCGGCGACCGACGTGAGCTTGTTGCGCGGCCGATCGCCCAGGCTGCCGCGGGACACTTCCGCGGCGTCGATGGCCCGCCAGCCGGCGGCGTCAACCACGGCCGGCTGACGCCCAGCGACCAGTGCGTCCAACGCCGACGGCTTGTCGGTCGGATCGCGCAAAAGCCCAGCGTTGAAATCGTCCACCAATTGCTGCACGGTTTGCAGGGCGCACGACTTGTTGGTGCCGATGAATCCCGTTGGGCCGCGTTTGATCCACCCTGCTACGTAGGCCCCGTGCACCGGTTGGCCCGAGTCCTGGTCGATCACCCGGCCACCGTTGTTCGGCACGACTCCGGCGATGTCGTCGAAAGGCAGGTCGCGAATAGCCTTGCCGTGGTAGCCAATCGAAGTCAACACCAGACCAGCCTCAAGCTGACAGACCTCGTTGGTGCCGGTGACGCAGAACTCTAGGCCGGTGGCCCGCTGATCACCGATGACTCGAGCGGGCGTCAGCTGGTAGGCCAGCCGGATCCGCGGCCGCTGTGCCGGGCCGGACCCGTCGCCGAGTTTGCTGAGGATCTCCAGCTTC
Organism: Mycobacterium sp.; assembly: GCA_035506875.1. Taxonomy (GTDB): domain Bacteria; phylum Actinomycetota; class Actinomycetes; order Mycobacteriales; family Mycobacteriaceae; genus Mycobacterium. The sequence goes on along the minus strand of DATJOR010000042.1, from coordinate 12,024 downwards.
TGCCTCGTGACCGCGTTCGACTCGGTCGCAAGGTCGCGCAGCACGAGGTCGTGGTCGCCGGCGCCGAGCACGACATCGGCCTTCGTCGTCAGCCCGATCAGCTCGGGCAGCGTGAACGCCGAGTGCGCGGGTCCGCGCCTGGCCGCGATCACCACCTCCCGCACGCGTGACGTGCGCAGCGCCTGCAACGCGTGATCGGCGATGTCGGTGCGGGCCAGCTCGTCGGGGTCGGCGGTCAGCACGCGGGCCACATCGAGAGCGACGTTGCCGTTGCCGACGACGATGACCCGCTCGTGGCTGAGATCGACCGGCAGTTCGGTGAAGTCGGGATGACCGTTGATCCAAGCCACCAACTCGGTGGCGGTGCCGGTGCCCGGCATGCCCATGCCGTCGATGTCCAGTCGCCGGTCGTTGGGCGCGCCGACGGCGTAGATGACGGCATGGTGGTGAGCGAGCAGATCGTCGTGGCTCAGGTGCTTGCCGACCTCGACGTTGAGGAAGAACCGGAATTCGCGGCGACGGGCGATCCGGTCGAAGAGCGTCGTGACCCTTTTGGTGGTCTGGTGGTCCGGTGCCACGCCGGCGCGGACCAGCCCGTACGGAGTGGGCAGCTTCTCGAAGACGTTGACCCGCACACCGTGCTGGGTGAGCAGTTCGTCGGCGGCATACATCGCGGCCGGGCCTGACCCCACGATCGCGACGGTCAGCGGACCGCCACGACGGCTGGGATGCCCAAGCACCTTGGGGCTTGGGATCACCGGCGCCAGCTTGGAGGTCGGCGGCAGCTTCTGGTCGGCGGGTCGATCCGGGTAGTACGACGCGTTGAGAGCGATGAAGGGCTGCTGTTCGGGCACCAGCTGGGAAGCGGGCGCAATGGCGCCGACCGGACAGGCACTCACGCAGGCCCCGCAGTCCACGCAGGCCACCGGATCGATGTACAGCATCTCGGCGGTGGCAAAGCCCGGCTCATCCGGAGTCGGATGAATGCAGTTCACCGGGCAGGCGTAAACGCAGGACCCGTCGCTACAGCACGACTGGGTAATAACGTGCGGCATATAGGAACCGGTTTTCTAGGCAGCCGGTGCAACGACCAAGTGCTGGCGCTGCGGTTCGCTGCGGTAGCGGGACGGCTTGCCGTTGATTTTGCAGATACGCCAGATCAGCTTGGCGAGCGGGTTCATCAAACCGGTGTCGTGGCAGAGCATCCGTACGTCGCCGAACATGTCACGCAGCATTTGACGCGACTCCGGAGAACCGAAGAACACCTCTTTGCGCACCTGACGCGGGATGTCGAACTCCCGCCAAAAAGCCTTCGGCGGAACCACGATCGCCGAGCACAGGATGCGCATCGTGATCGGCACATACAGCGAGAGCCAGAACCGCTTGCGGCGCGGCAAGTCCGGCACCCGCTTGCGCAGGTACTCGTGCGCGAACGAGATGTGGCGGGCCTCCTCGGCCACGTGGATCGCCATCACCCGCTCCATGATCGGGTGCAGCACTTTCCCGTCGGCGCCCTCACGCAGCACGTTCTTCTGGGTGTGGTCGATCGGCTCCTCGCCGGCCAGGATGCCGAACCAGAACGGGATCGGCAGCGGCCCGGCCACCAGCGGGATGTACGGCTGGATCCACTTGAGCAGGCGAGGCATGCCCGGCACGTCGGCGCCGATGTGGTTCACCATCTCCTGGAACATCATGGTGTGGTTGCACTCTTCGACGGCTTCGTGCAAGCAGTACCGGTACTCCGGTGAGCCGTTGGGCACCCAGAACGCGTATTCCATCAGGCCGCGGATCAGGATCGACTCGAAGTGCAAACCGACCTTGGCGACGTTCGCTTGCCGCCACATGCCGATCTCGATCTGACGCTCTTGCGGCTGCGACTGATACCAGGAGTGCCGGCCCAACGGGTCGGTCTTGGGGAGAATCCAGCGCGGGTCGTTGTCGACGACCGCGTACTCGGGCGACTCCCAGTCGATGTCCGTGTACGGGTTGAAATTGCGCCGCACCGACCCCTCGGACAGTGTGGTCAGCATCTCCACGTACTTCGGGTCGTCCAGGACATCCATGTTGCGGCGCCACCGTCGCACCATCTTGGTCCGAGCCGTCTTCTGGGCCATCACAGCCTCCCCGATGGGTTTACATTTGGACGCGCTATGTCCAACGACAGTACCGCAGGTATCGCAAACTTTCTAGACCCCGGATCCCCACTGTGGTCCATCCGTGAACACATGTACACCATGACTTACGTCACACCGATGCGGATGCGGCTGGTGGGCGCCGACCGCGTGATGGCGGGGTTCGGCCGGGTCACTAATCTGGTGAACATGGCTGACCAGCTCACCCCGCTTTCCATCCCCGACACTATTAAGCCCCACGACGGCCGCTTTGGCTCCGGCCCGTCGAAGGTCCGACCCGAGCAGCTCACGGCGCTAACCACCACCGCCGCCGCGCTTTTCGGCACCTCGCACCGCCAGGCGCCGGTGAAGGAACTGGTGGGCCGGGTTCGCAACGGCTTGCGGGACTTCTTCTCGGCGCCCGACGGCTACGAGGTGGTGCTGGGCAACGGCGGGGCGACGGCGTTCTGGGATGCCGCGGCGTTCGGGCTGATCGACAAGCGGTCGCTGCACCTGAGCTACGGCGAGTTCAGCTCGAAGTTCGCCTCGGCGGTGACCAAGAACCCGTTCGTCGGCGAGCCGATCATTATCAAGGCCGATGCTGGCAGCGCCCCCGAGCCGCAGAGCGACCCGTCAGTCGACGTGATCGCGTGGGCACACAACGAGACCTCGACGGGCGTTGCGGTGCCGATCGCGCGGCCGGACGGCTCCGGCGATGCGCTGGTCGTCATCGATGCCACCTCCGGGGCCGGCGGTCTCCCGGTCGACATCGCCGACACCGATGCCTACTACTTCGCGCCACAAAAGAACTTCGCCAGCGACGGCGGACTCTGGCTGGCGATCCTGAGCCCGGCGGCGCTGGGCCGTATCGAGGCCATCGCGGCGTCCGGGCGGTGGGTGCCGGACTTTTTATCGCTGCCGATCGCGGTGGACAACAGCTTGAAGAACCAGACCTACAACACTCCGGCCATCGGGACGCTGGCGCTGCTGGCCGAACAGATCGACTGGCTGTTGGGTAACGGCGGGCTGGACTGGGCGGTCAAGCGGACCGCCGACTCGTCGCAGCGGTTGTACAGCTGGGCCCAGGACCGGCCCTATACGACGCCGTTCGTGGCCGAGCCGCGGCTGCGCTCGCAAGTAGTGGGCACGATCGACTTCAACGACGACGTCGACGCCGCGGCGGTGGCGAAGGTGCTGCGCGCCAACGGCATCGTCGACACCGAGCCCTACCGCAAACTCGGGCGCAACCAGTTGAGGGTCGCGATGTTCCCCGCCGTCGAGCCTGATGACGTCAGCGCCCTCACCGAATGCATCGACTGGGTGGTCGAGCGGCTTTAGCCCGACCCTGGAAAAGAAGCCCAGGTAGCTGCCGCGTGTCAAAACGGTAACGGCCGCTGTCTGCACTAAAATCCGGACCTGACAGGCCTGGCGTGCTGGTCTGCGAGGAGCCTGCGAGGAGACACCATGCGGGAGCTCACGATCGTCGGACTCGATGTCGATGGCAAACACATCATCTGTGAAAGCACGAAAGACAACGGGGAGCCCGGCGACAAGTTCAAGGTCCGAGTCGACGACCGGCTGAGGGCGGCGGCACGCGGCGACGGGGCCCGAGTGGGTCAAACCCATATCGACATTGAGGTCACCAGCATGCTGCGTCCCAAGGAAATTCAGGCTCGCATCCGCGCGGGTGCATCCGTCGAGCAGGTGGCGGCCGCGGCCGGGGTGGACATCGAGCGGGTCGAGCGGTTCGCCCATCCGGTGCTATTGGAACGCTCCCGTGCCGCCGAGCTAGCAACCGCCGCGCACCCCGTTCTTGCCGACGGGCCGGCGGTGCTGACGCTGCTGGAGACCGTCACCGCGTCGCTGCTGGCGCGCGGCCTCAACCCGGACATCACGACGTGGGACGCCTGGCGCAACGAGGATGGCCGCTGGACGGTCCAGCTGGGCTGGAAGGCGGGCCGTTCCGACAACCTCGCGCATTTCCGCTTCTGCCCGGGCGCGCACGGCGGGACGGTGACCGCGGTCGATGACGCGGCCAGTGAGCTGATCGACCCCAGCTTCGACCGCCCGCTGCGGCCGGTGGCGCCGGTCGCCCAACTCGACTTCGACGAACCGGAACCCGCGCCGGTGGAAACCCCGACTCCCGAGCCCAAGCCCGAGCCGGCCCGTAGCCGCCGCGGCAAGCCACCGGTGCCGGCGTGGGAAGACGTGCTGCTGGGTGTCCGCTCCGGCGGGCAGCGCTAACTGCCCAGCTGCGTCGAGATCAGGGTCAGCCAGGCGACTGTCACCCCGACCCCGACGCCCAGCACCAACCAGCGCAGTACCGCGGTACGCCGCCATCCCCACAGCGTCGGTGCCAACCCGCCGGCCGCGACGATATTGAGCCCGACGGCCAACAACGGGTGCACCCGGATCAGCCCCAAGCTCAGCACCGCGATAGCGATCCCAGTGGCTGCGGCGACGAATGCGGCCACCGTCAAACCCATTGCCCAGGGCGTGGTTTCGTCGCCAGCGCGGGTCATGACCCGAGCCTAGCGCGCTCATAAAACGCCACCGCCGCCGCGGTGGCGACGTTGAGCGAGTCGGTGCCGCGTGACATCGGGATGCGTACCCACAGATCGCTGGCCTTTAGCACGGCACGGCTCAGGCCCGGCCCCTCGCCGCCGACCAGCACCGCGACCCGCTCGTCCCGCACCGCTGCCATCGCCTCCGGCAAGGACGCCGCATCGGGGTTAGGGGTCATGGCCAATAAACGAAATCCCATCTGCTGCAACGTCTTCAAATCGGCTGGCCAGTCGGCCACCCGCGCGTATGGGACCAGCAGGGCGTGACCCATGGACACTCGCACCGCGCGGCGATACAGCGGATCAGCGCAGCCGCTGCCGAACACCACCGCGTCGACGTTGAGCCCAGCGGCATTACGGAAGATCGCACCCAGGTTCTCGTGGTCGTTGACGCCCTCGAGCACCACCACCGTCCGGGCGCCTTCGACAACCTGCTCGAGGCTGCGCTCGGGCTCACGGCGAGCCGCGGCCAGCACCCCGCGGTTGAGATGGAAGCCCACCACCTGGGCCATCACCTCTGCGGAGACCCGATAGTAGGGCGCGGGGTTGCCGGCCAGATCGGCCTTGAGCTCGCCCAGCCTGCGATCGGTGCCGAGAAAAGCCAGCGGGGCAAACGGCGAAGCCAGCATGCGCTGCACCACGAGCACCCCTTCGGCGATCACCAGCCCCTTACCGCTGGGCAGGTCGGGGCGGCGGTCGATGCTGTTCAAGTCACGGAAGTTGTCCAGCCGGGCGTCGTCGGGATCGTTGATATCGCAGACGACCACACCGTCGGCAGGGTCAAAATCGTTCAGGATCAAGGACTTTCGTCGACAAGCGCCAAGATCAGGTCGGCGGCTTCGCGTAAGGTATCCAGTTCGGCGCCGTCGAGAGTGTCGAGCCGCTGCGCAAGCCACTCCTGGCTGGCCCGGTATTCGGCTTCCAGCAGTTCGGCACCGGCAGCGGAAACCGAAACCAAAACCTGCCGGCCGTCGTCGGGGTGCGCAACACGGTCCACGAAACCCAGATCGGCCAACGAGGCGATCACCCGCGTCATCGACGGCGGACGAACCCTTTCCCTGATGGCCAGCGCACCCGGTGTCATCGGGCCATAGTTGTTCAAGGTCGACAGCGCCGACAGCTGCGACAACGACACCGGCGACTGCGGCCGACGAAACCGCAGCTGCCGGGAGAGCCGCATTACCGCCAACGACAGGTCGCTGGCCAATCGGCTATCGCCCTTCATCACAGCGCGAAGGTTACGACAGAACGCCCGACCGTCAACGACGAATCACCGACTCCGGGCTCGGGCTCCGTTCAATTGCCCGACTTCTCCTCCGGCCGCGCCGCGGCCGGCATCGTCGCCGGGCTATCGTGAACTCGATGTCTGACGAACCCAGTAAAAGCCTCGATCCGCCGATGCTGCCCGCGGCCCTGCTGGAGGTGTGGCCGGTGATCTCCGTCGGTGCACTGGCCTGGCTGGCCGCCGCGGTGGCCGCGTTCGTCGTACCGGGCCTGGAGACGTGGCGACCGCTGACACTGGCCGGTCTGGGGGTCTGCGCGGTGGGCACCAGCATCTTCCTGTGGCAGCGGAACGCCGCCCGTCGCGGCGCACGTGGCGCACAGACCGGATTGCATTAGCAACAGGATCGCAACCGATAATGACGACCCCGAATTAGGAGGGATGCGTTCAATGGCAGCGCCGCTATTGCAAGCGCAGGTCGATATCAAGGCACCGGCCTCGAAAGTCTGGTCGCTAGTCAGCGATTTCCGCCGGATGCCTGAGTGGAGCCCGCAGTGTCGATTGATGCGGCGGCTCGGCCCGCTCCGCAACGGCACCCGGACCATCAACGTCAATCGACGCAAATTCCTGTTCTGGCCGACGACATGCACCGTCGTCGAGGTGATTCCGGACGAGAAGCTGGCATTCCGGGTCAACATGAACAACACGATCTGGAGCTACGAGTTGCAGCCGATCGCCGAGGGCACCCGGGTGATCGAAAGCCGGCACGCCGAGAACGGTGTCAAGCCGGTCTCCAGCATGGCGGTGAACGCGCTGTTCGGCGGGACCGCGAACTTCGAAGCGGAACTCGTCGAGGGCATGAACACCTCGCTGGCCAAGATCAAAGCCGCGGCCGAGAACGGCTAGCTGTCCTCGACGCTCTCCTCGGCCGGGTCATCCGCGCTGTCCTCGACGGGCTCCGCGGCGGGTTTCTCGGTGACGTCGAGCACCCCGTCGTCGTACGGGTCATACGCCGGCGATCCGCTGCCCGCGGGGGCCGGGGTGTCGGAATGCGCGCCGCAGCCGTATTGGAAGTCGACGACGTGGCCGTCGGCGGACAACTCGTTGCCGCACACCCCGAACATGGCGCCCAACGACCCGGCAAGCGGGAGGAAGAACCCGCAATCGCGGCACGAGCGCTTGGTGGATTGCGCCATCTGCGACGACGGACCGTAATCGCCGTCGTGCCAGCGTTGCGCCGCCTCGGACCGACCCCAGGCACTCATCACCCGGCGCCGTCCCAGACCGATCTCCAGGGCCACCTCGTCGATCTGCGGGTCGCCGGAGGCCAGGTAACCGGGTACCAACCGCGGATCGTCCCGCAGCGGCGCTAGTAGGTCGCCCGGGCTCAGGTCGCCCGGCCGGATCCGCTGATCCCAGGGCACCCACTCGGGCGCCAACAGCGACGTCGGCCCCGGCACCAGCACGACCTCGCTGATCGTTGCGTGGTCGGCGCCGGGGTAAGCGGCGACGACGACAGCCCACTGCCAGCCCTGGTAACCGGGCAAATGCGCGAGGAAGCGGTGGGTGGCGCTGGTCGGATCTTCGTATCCGGCGCCGAGGTAGTCACCCACCGTGTCGGCGCCGCTGAACTCGACGATCGCCGCCCGCGCCAGCTCCACCGCGTTGGTGAGCAGGGTGGCCAACTCAGGCGACCACTCTTCGGTGGTCGCCGTCGCCGAGTCCGCGGTGGGCCGGGTCACGTCGTCCGCTGTTTCCATACGGCCCTAATTCTGCCGTAGAGCCGAGGTGTCCGGCCACACCGGTCGCCTGCACATGAGCGGCGCCGACATCTGTGAGAATTGAGGCATGGCTGAACGGCGACGCGATAACCCGGATGCGGGCCGCGCGTCTGCCGGCCGCCGCACCCGCGGCGGACCCGCGGCCGAACACCCGGGCATGGCGAATTACCCGGCGGACGAAGCGGGCTACCCCCGGGCCCGGCGTCCACCGCCGATGCCGAGCGCCAACCGCTATCTGCCGCCGCTGACCCACCAGCCCGAGTCGGACCGCCGCCGCGAGCCGCTGCGGGCGAACACCGGCAGCGAGCGGGTCACCGTCACCCGCGCCGCGGCGCAGCGCAGTCGCGAGATGGGTTCGCGGATGTACGGGTTGGTGCAGCGAGCGGCCACCGCCGACGGCGCCGACAAGTCCGGGCTGACCGCGCTGACCTGGCCGGTGGTGGCCAATTTCGCGACCGACGCGGCGATGGCTGTCGCGCTGGCCAACACCCTGTTCTTCGCCGCGGCCACCGGGGAAAGCAAGGACAAGGTCGCGCTGTACCTACTGATCACGATCGCGCCGTTCGCGGTTGTCGCGCCGCTGATCGGCCCGGCACTGGACCGGCTGCAGCACGGCCGCCGGGTCGCGCTGGCGGCGTCGTTCGGGCTGCGCACCGGGTTGGCGGTGTTGCTGATCAGCAATTACGACGGCGCCACCGGAAGTTTCCCGTCGTGGGTGTTGTATCCGTGCGCGCTGGCGATGATGGTGTTTTCCAAGTCGTTCAGCGTGTTGCGCAGCGCGGTGACGCCACGGGTGATGCCGCCGACGATCGATCTGGTGCGGGTCAATTCCCGGCTGACCATGTTCGGGCTGTTGGGCGGCACCATCATCGGCGGCGGCATCGCTAGCGGCATCGAATATGTGTGCACCCGTCTATTCCATTGGCCCGGCGCATTATTCGTCGTCGTCGCGGTCACGGTTGCCGGTGCCTTGCTGTCGATGCGGATTCCACGCTGGGTCGAAGTGACCGAGGGTGAGGTTCCCACCACCTTGAGCTACCGCAGCCACCCGTCGCGTCGAAGCTGGCCCGAGAAGGTCCGCAGGGCGAGTGGGGCTCTTCGGCAACCGTTGGGCCGCAACATCATCACCTCGTTGTGGGGCAATTCCACCATCAAGGTGATGGTCGGATTCCTGTTCTTGTATCCGGCCTTCGTCGCCAAAGCGCGTGACGCCGGCGGGTGGGCGCAGATTGCCATGCTCGGGCTGATCGGCGCGGCCGCAGCCTTCGGTAATTTCGCCGGCAACTTCGCCAGCGCACGACTGCGACTGGGCAGGCCGTCGGTGCTTGTCGTGCGCTGCGCCGTGGCGGTCACCGCGGCGGCGATAGCGGCGGCGGTGGCCGGCAACCTGATGGCCGCCGCGATCGCAACCCTGATCACGTCCGGGTCGAGCGCGATCGCCAAGGCCGCACTGGACGCGTCGTTACAGGACGACTTGCCCGAGGAATCACGCGCGTCGGCGTTCGGGCGGTCGGAATCGACGCTGCAGCTGGCATGGGTCCTCGGCGGCGCGCTGGGCGTGTTGCTCAATACCAATTGGTGGGTCGGCTTCAGTGCCGTTGCGGCGGTGCTGATTCTAGGTTTGGCGCAGACCCTGGTCAGCTATCACGGTGACTCGTTGATCCCCGGTCTGGGCGGCAACCGGCCGGTGATGGTCGAGCAAGAGGGTGGCCCCGGCAGCCATGACACCGCGGCGGTCTCGTGGCAGTGAAGCCGCGCATCGCGTTGCTCGCTGTTCTGGTGCTGCTGGCATGCGCGGCCGCGGGAGTCGGCGCCTGGGCGCTCGCGCGCGGGCGCAGCCCGCAGCATCCGGAGATCAGCGCGTACTCGCACGGTCAACTAACCCGGGTGGGCCCCTACCGGTATTGCAACGTGCTCGACCTCAACGACTGCCAAAACCCACAGACGCAGGGCGAGCTACGAGTGAATGCCCGTGACCCGGTACAGCTTTCGGTGCCGCCGACGATCGGCAGGGCACCCTGGTGGCTGTTGCGCGTCTATGAGGATGCGGTCAACCCCACGACCACCTTCTACAGGCCAGGCAGCCGCCTGGCCGTCACCATCCCGACCGTCGACCCGAAGCAGGGGCGGCTGACGGGAATCGCCATCGAGTTGATGACCGTCGTCGTCGACCGGGCGGGCCAATTGCACGGCGTGCCCCATGCGGAGTGGTCAGTGCGAACCGTGTGGGGCTAGTCCGCGCGCCTACGCGCCGTGGCCGGCGGGGACCTGCTCGCCGGCGAGCGGCGGTCCCGGCGGCGTGCCGTCACCGAAGGGCTTGCCACCCAATGCTTCCCGGCCATGCGGCGTCAACCAGTTGGCCAGCTCGGGCCCCTTCGGGACGATACGGGTCGGGTTGATGTCGGCGTGCACGATGTAGTAGTGCTGCTTGATCTGGACGAAGTCGACGGTATCGCCGAACCCCGGCGTCTGAAAGAGGTCGCGTGCATAGGCCCACAGCACAGGCATCTCGGAGAGTTTACTTCGGTTGCACTTGAAGTGACCGTGGTAGACCGGGTCGAAGCGGGCCAAGGTCGTGAACAACCGGACGTCGGCTTCGGTGATCGTGTCACCCACCAGAAATCGCTGGTTTTCCAGTCGACCGCTGACCCAGTCCAGTGCCGTGAACAACCGGTCGTAGGCCGCGTCGTATGCCTGCTGCGAGCCCGCGAAGCCGCAGCGGTAAACACCACTATGGTTATGCTAAAGGGGTAATATAATGCAGCATGACCAGCACAAAGACCGTCCGCGCCGGTATATACGCGCGGCAGTCGCTTAACAAGACCGGCGAGCAGGAGGCCGTTGAGAGGTTCATCAAGGACGGCTACGCCATCTGCGCCGCCAGGGGCTGGACCCCCGTGGAGGTCTTCGTTGACGACGACACCTCCGCCAGCAACGGCAAGCCGCGCAAGGATTACCAACGGATGCTTCAGTGGGTCCGTGACGGCAAGCTCCAAGCCATCGCGACCGCGGAGCATGACCGGCTGCACCGGGACGTGCTGGAGCAGGCTGGGTTCGTCAATCTCGCCAGAGAGCGCAACCTGCTCTTTGCCTGCAATAGCGGGGACATCGACCTCAGTAGCGACGATGGTGAGTTCATGGCCATCCTCTTCGCCGCGCTGGCGCAGAAGGAAGTCCGGCGCAAGGGAGCCAGGCAAAGGAGTGCGAATAAGCAGATGGCGACAGACAAGGGACGCCCGTGGTGGCCCAGCCGTCCATTCGGGTACGACGCTGACCGCGATGCCACTACCGGCAAGTGGTGGACCGTACGCCGTGACTCCGACAAGAAGATCATCGCGGTCAACACCATCCGCAAGCACCCCACGGAGGCGGCGCTACTCAAGAAGGCTTACCGGCGATTCAACGCCGGTACCACACTGCGGACCTTGGCTAAGGACTGGAACGCGGCTGGCATCAAGACACCACGGGGCAACAACTGGACCGGCTCCCAGGTGCGCGAGTTGTTACTGGCGGCACGCAATGCAGGGCTGCGGGAGTATGGCGGCAGGGTGGTCGGCAACGGCACGTGGCCTGAAATTGTCACCAGGGCGGTGTGGGAGCAGGCGGCAAGCAAGCTCAAAGGGTCCAAGGGCACCCACGCGCCGCGCGCCCGTAAGTACCTGCTGTCTGGTCTCGCGCGCTGCGGCCTATGCGGCTCCCCCTTGAGCTCTGCCATCTCCAGCCGGGGCCAGCGGCAGTATGCGTGCAAGCGTCTCGGCTGTCAGAAGATTTCGCGGGACGGGGTAAAGCTGGACGACCTCATCACCAGGGCAGTGGTGCGCCGGCTGTCGCGGGACGATGCGGTCGAGCTACTGCGGCCACCGGTTGACCCGGTGGATGCCGACGCCCTGCGGGAGGAACGACGCGCGCTCAACGACCGGCTGGTGCAGCTGGGCAAGGACTTCGCCACTGCTCCCCCGGAGTTCACCAAGGCGGCGCTGGACGATATCAACGGTCGGCTGGCGGAAATCAAGGCGGCGCTGGACGACCCCGGCAAGGCCGCAATCTTTGAGGGTGTCATCGGCGCTAAGGACGTAGCCAAGGCCTTCGACAAGCTGGATCTGGGCCGCAAGCGGACCATCGTCGATGCTCTTATGACCATTACGGTCAACCCAGTCGGCAGGGGCACCGGGCCGGTGTTCGACCCCGATGCCATCGACGCGCCGTACCGGGATGAGTGAAATGCTCACTGCGCCAGTCGATTTACCTGCCGAGCGCCACCACGGTGGCGCATAATTTGCCCTGGCTGGCAGCAGGTCGGCCAGGAGAGGGTGAGGATGACCACCGAGCAGCGAGTGACAGCGCGG
>DATJOR010000041.1:0-18544 GCA_035506875.1 Mycobacterium sp. | reverse complement strand
GCCAGCGAGGCCGGCGACCACTGCGGATTGCGGTCCTTGTCGACCAGCTGAGCCCGGATACCCTCGACCAGATCATGGGAACGCAGCGAGGCGCACGACACCCGATAGTCCTGGACGAGAACCTCTTCCAGCGTGTCCAGCTTCGCGGCCCGGCGCAGCGCCTCCAGTGTCACCGACAGCGCAACCGGGGAGCGGGTGGCGATCAGGTCGGCCGCGGCGTGAGCAGGTCCCGAGCCAGGACCCGCATCGTGGCCGCGCAGCGCGGCCACGATGTCGGCAACGGTGTCGCGCGCATAGCACTGGTCGATCCAATCCCGCTCCGCAACAAGCCCACTGGGTGGCGGTTCGACAGCATGCGCGGCCAGCGCGGCCTGCACGCCATCGACAACGATCGCCTTGCTGAAGGCCTCGAGCTTGTCGTGGGGAACAAAGTGATCGGCGAACCCCAACGCGATGGCATCAGCCCCGGAGAACGGCGCACCGGTCAGCGCCGCGTGCAGACCCAGCGACCCCGGTGCCCGCGACAACAGATAAGCCCCACCCACATCGGGGATAAAGCCGATACCGACCTCGGGCATCGCCATCTTGGACGTATCGGTGACTACCCGGGTGTTGGCGTGTGCGCCCACACCCACACCGCCGCCCATCACGATGCCGTCCATCAACGACACGTACGTCTTGGGAAACCGGCCGATCTGGGCGTTGAGCAGATACTCGTCACGCCAGAACCGCCGCGCGGCCACCCCGTCAGCGCGCGCACTGTGATAGATCGCCACCACGTCACCGCCGGCACACAGGCCGCGCTCCCCAGCACCCGAGAGCACCACCGCGCGCACCTCGGCGTCCTGCTCCCAGCCCGCCAAAACCGCGCGCAGCCCCTCGACCATGCCCTGATTCAGCGAATTGATCGCCTTAGGCCGATTAAGCGTCACAAAACCCACACCGTCTTCCACACGGCTCAAGATCTCGGCGGATTCGTCCGTCACGCGCGTCGTCTCCCCTCGGTGAATGCCACGTGAATCCTTCGTCGACTGCTGGTCAGGAGTTGACCAGCAATCTAGATCGTTACCCGCACGGGAGCGCTCGCGGGTAAGGTTTATTTCGAGTAGGTCCGGCCGCAAACCGAGTAAAGCCCCCGGCGGGAACACGGCTGGACTACCGTTCGTTGATCAGTTGTTCGCACAGCCTGAAGTCACAGCTCACGAGAGGATCCGACGGTGCGGGAGACTAGTAACCCGGTATTTCGCTCGCTGCCCAAGCAGCGTGGCGGATATGCGCAATTCGGGACCGGCGTCGCAGGTGCCGCGCCTCAATATGGGCATCAGACGGAGCCCTATGCTCCGTATGTCGACCAGCGGGCAGGCGTTTCCCGCCCGCCGACCATTGACGACGTCGTCACCAAGACCGGGATCACCCTGGCTGTGCTTTCGGCCGTGGCTGTCGTCTCCTACTTCCTGGTCGACGGCAACGTGGCGCTGGCCGGCCCGTTCACCATGATCGGTGCCTTGGGCGGCCTGGCCCTCGTGCTAGTCGCCACGTTCGGCCGCAAGCAAGACAGCCCGGCGATCGTGCTGACCTATGCGGCGCTGGAGGGGCTGTTCCTCGGAGCCATCTCGTTCCTGCTGGCCCACTTCTCGGTGTCGACCACCAACGCCGGCGTGCTGATCGGACAGGCGATCCTGGGCACGCTCGGGGTTTTCGTCGGGATGCTCGTCGTCTATAAAACCGGCGCCATCCGGGTCACGCCGAAGTTCACGCGGATGATCGTCGCCGGCATGTTCGGTGTCGTTGCCCTGATGCTCGGCAACCTCGTGCTGGGAATGTTCGGCGTCGGCCACGGCGAGGGCATGGGGCTGCGCAGCGGCGGCCCGCTGGCGATCATCTTCTCGCTGGTCTGCATCGGCTTGGCGGCGTTCAGCTTCTTGATCGACTTCGACGCGGCCGACCAGATGATCCGCGCCGGAGCTCCCGAGAAGGCGGCCTGGGGTATCGCGCTGGGCCTGACTGTGACGCTGGTCTGGCTCTACATCGAGATCCTGCGCCTGCTCAGTTATCTACAGAACGACTAGCTGTCCAGGCGAAAAAGCCGGCACGCACCTCGCGTGCCGGCTTTTTGTTCACTAAGCGTTGACTCTGCGCTGACAGCGCTCCCTACCCGCACTCCTGCGCCATGAACGCAGAGTCAACGCAACCGAAGTCAGCTGAGCCGCTCGATCACCATCGCCATGCCCTGGCCGCCGCCGACGCACATGGTCTCCAGACCGAACGTCTTGTCGTGGGTGGTCAGGTTGTTCAGCAGCGTGGTGGCGATACGGGCGCCGGTCATGCCGAACGGGTGGCCCAAGGCGATCGCACCGCCCGACACGTTCAGCTTGTCCTCGTCGATGCCCAGCTCGCGGGCCGAGCCGAGTACCTGCACCGCGAAAGCCTCGTTGATCTCGACCAGGTCGATGTCGCCGATCGACATCTTGGCCCGTGCCAACGCCTTCTTGCTCGCCTCGATCGGGCCCAGGCCCATGATCTCCGGCGACAGGCCACTGACTCCGGTGGACACGATGCGTGCGAGCGGGGTGAGGCCCAGTTCCTTCGCCTTGGTGTCGCTGGTGATCACCAGCGCGGCGGCGCCGTCGTTCAGCGGGCAGGCGTTGCCCGCCGTCACGGTGCCGTTGGGGCGGAACACCGGCTTGAGTTCGCTGACCTTCTCGTAGGTGGTGCCGGCGCGGGGGCCGTCGTCGGTGCTGACGGTGCTGCCGTCGGGCAGGGTCACCGGGGTGATCTCGCGCTCGAAGAACCCGCTCTTGATCGCCTCCTCGGCACGGTTCTGGCTGCGCACGCCCCAATGGTCCTGTTCTTCGCGGCTGATGCCGGTCATGATCGCAACGTTCTCAGCGGTCTGACCCATCGCGATGTACACGTCCGGCACGTTCCCGTCGGCGCGCGGGTCATGCCATTCGTCGGCGCCGGCCGCCGCGGCTTCGGAGCGTTCCTGGGCGGCGTCGAACAGCGGGTTTTTGGTGTCCGGCCAGGAGTCGGAGTTGCCCTTGCCGAACCGCGACACGGTCTCCACGCCCGCGGAGATGAAGGCATCGCCCTCGCCGGCCTTGATGGCGTGGAACGCCATCCGGGTGGTCTGCAGCGACGACGAGCAATACCGGTTCACGGTGGTGCCCGGCAGGAAGTCGTACCCGAGCTCAACGGCGACGACGCGACCCATGTTGAAGCCGGACTCGCCGCCGGGCAGCCCACAGCCCAGGATCAGGTCGTCGATCTGGTGGGGGTTCAGCGCGGGCACTTTGTCCATCGCGGCGCGCACCATCTGCGCGGCCAGGTCGTCGGGTCGCATGCTGACCAGCGATCCCTTCATGGCGCGCCCGATCGGTGAACGGGCGGTTGCGACGATGACGGCTTCCGGCATGACGGCTCCTCGGTGGGGTGTGGTCTCGAATCTAGCCCGAGGAGGGGCCGGGCGATCTAACTGGGGGCAGGTACGACGAACGGTGCCGGCACGCCGGTGGTGGGCCGGCGCCACAGCCGCGAGACCAACCGAAGCCACGAGTAGCCGGGACCGGCCTCGGTGGCGGTTGCCGACGCCAGGGCCGGCTCGCCGGGCCACACGCCGAGCGCCTGGCACAAGGCCGGCAGCAGCTGGCTCGCCGCGAGCGCATAACCGGCCGCCGACGGATGAAACTGGTCGTCGGACAGCATCAATTCGGGCGCATGCCGAAACTCGTTTTTGACCAGTGAGGCCAGCGGCACCGGCACGCCGCCGGCGGACCTGACGGCGCCGGCCTGGGCACGCGCGAGCCGCAGACCACGGGTGCGTACCGTCCAGCGCAGCGGCTGCGGGATCGCTTTGACGACGCCGAAATCGGGGCAGGTGGCGACGACGACGACTGCGCCGCTCGCGCACAGCCGTCGCACCGCCGCGCCGAGCCGCCGCGCGGAGGCGCCGATGCCGTTGAGCGCGGTGACGTCGTTGGCGCCGATCAAGATCACCGCGGCGTCCGGCGGCGGACCGGCCACGAACATGGCGTCTACCTGGCCGGACAAGCCCTTGGAGGTGGCGCCGACGATCGCTTTGGTGCTCAACCGGATGCGTTTGCCGCTGTGGTCGGCAAGCCCGCGGGCGATCAGTACCCCGGGAACTTCGTCGGCAACGCGGCAACCGTACCCGACCGCGGTCGAGTCGCCGAAGATCATCAGGTGCACGTCGACAGGCGTTCCGCGTTCCCAGCGCTGCACGGGACCGCCGTCGGGGGTGTAGACGCCGTCAGCGCGGGGTGGGACATCCCACGATTTCGGGATGACGCTGCGCGCTTTCGCGGCTTGGCCGATCAGCAGGTTACGGGCGCCCACATAGGCAGTGCCGGTCGACGCCAGCGCGCCCGCGGCGGCCAGCGCAACCATCGAACCCCGTGGGGGGCGTAATGCCACGTGCACAGTTTATGTCGACGGCCGCCGGTGCTCTCCGGCGCCGCGGATCGACACGATTACGGGACGGAACAATTCTGGTATCGAATCCGGCTCTTTGATTGTTGAAGTTTCTACACGTGTCAAGCTAAGTTTGCGAGGTTGGCTGGGTGCTAGGCAGGGTACACAGAATCAGGTAGCAGCTGAACCCACTGCTCCGCTACTTCGTCGACTTACTACAACGACGTAGGAAGTGTTGAGCATGAGCGCACCGACGCAGGTACCCACTTTTCCCTCGGCGGATATCCACGCCTTAAAGGCGGTGCGGGCCCGCAAATTTCCCGTCAGCGATGGCGCACCGGTCGAGGTCGTTGAAAGCGGCCCAAGCCTTCCCGCAATGGCGGCGTCGCTGGCCTGTCGTCTGACCATCCGGCCGATTTTGTCTGTGGCCAGCTATATCCCGCATATGCCGTGGCCCTTCGGCCTGATCGACTTCGCTTCGCGGGTATTGCTTCCGGCCCCCGGAACCATCCGTGCCACAGTCGAATTGCCACACGCTACCGCGCAACTCGTCCGCGCTCCGGGCGTGTTGCCGGCCGACGGTAAGCGCCGAGTGGTGCTCTATTTGCACGGCGGCGCGTTCTTGACCTGTGGAGTCAACTCGCACAGCCGGATCGTCAACGCATTGTCGAAATTCGCCGACTCACCAGTCCTGGTGGTCAACTACCGGCTGATTCCGAAGCATTCGGTCGGCATGGCACTAGACGACTGCCACGACGCCTACCGTTGGCTGCGGCTGCGCGGCTACCAGCCGGACCAGATCGTGGTGGCCGGCGACTCCGCCGGTGGTTATCTCGCTCTTGCTCTGGCGCAACGCCTTCAGCAGGTGAACGAGGAACCCGCTGCGCTGGTGGCGATCTCGCCGTTGCTGCAACTGGCCAAAGAGCCCAAGCAGTCCCATCCCAACATCAAGTCCGATGCGATGTTCCCCGCCAAGGCATTTGATGCATTGGTCGCGCTGGTCGCCAAGGCCGCCGGTAAGCGCACCGTCGACGGAAAGCCCGAGCAGCTCTATGAGCCGCTCGATCATCTCGAGCCGGGACTGCCGCGGACGTTGATCCACGTGTCGGGATCCGAAGTGTTGTTGCACGACGCGCGATTGGCCGCCCGCCGGCTGGCGGCGGCCGGGGTGCCGACCGAGGTGCGAGTCTGGCCCGGCCAGATCCACGACTTCCAGCTCGCTGCGCCGGTGGTGCCCGAGGCGAGGCGCTCGTTGCGACAGATCGGTGAGTACATCCGCGAAGCTACCGGCTAGTCCTGGGGCGTGCTCGCGCGCGGCCCCGTGGCACCTGAGACCATGTACGCATGCGGATCGCGCGACACATCAGTGAACTCGTCGGGAATACCCCACTAGTTCAGCTGAACTCGGTCGTGCCGCCGGGGTCCGGCCGGGTTGTCGCCAAAGTCGAATACCTCAACCCGGGCCTGAGCAGCAAGGACCGGATCGCGGTGAAGATGATCGACGCCGCCGAGGCCAGCGGCCAACTGAAGCCGGGCGGCACCATCGTCGAACCGACCTCCGGGAACACCGGTGTCGGCTTGGCGTTGGTCGCCCAGCCCCGGGGCTATCGGTGCGTGTTCGTCTGCCCGGACAAGGTCAGCGAGGACAAGCGGAACGTGCTGCGCGCCTACGGCGCTGAAGTGGTGGTATGCCCGACAGCGGTGCCGCCCGATCATCCGGACAGCTATTACAGCGTGTCCGACCGTCTGGTCACCGAAATCGACGGCGCCTGGAAGCCCGACCAGTATTCGAATCCGCAGGGGCCGGCGAGCCACTACGAAACCACCGGCCCGGAGATCTGGGCCGACACCGACGGTCAGGTAACCCACTTCGTTGCCGGTATCGGGACCGGCGGGACGATTACCGGCGCCGGTCGCTACCTCAAGGACGTGTCGGGCGGGGCCGTGCGGGTCGTCGGCGCAGATCCGGAAGGTTCGGTGTACTCCGGTGGCAGCGGCCGGCCTTATCTCGTCGAAGGGGTGGGCGAGGACTTCTGGCCGGCGGCCTACGACCGCGATGTCCCGGATGAGATCATCGCGGTGTCCGACTCCGATTCGTTCAATATGACCAGAAGGCTGGCCCGCGAGGAGGCCATGCTCGTCGGTGGCTCGTGCGGGATGGCGGTGGTGGCCGCGTGCAAGGTGGCCGAGCAAGCCGGGCCCGATGCGCTGATCGTGGTGTTGCTGCCCGACGGGGGCCGCGGTTACATGTCGAAGATCTTCAACGACGCCTGGATGTCGTCGTACGGATTCCTGCGCACCCGACTGGACGGCTCGATCGAACAGCCGACGGTGGGCGAAGTCCTGCGCCGAAAGTCTGGTGCGCTGCCCGATCTGGTGCACACCCACCCGTCCGAGACGGTCCGCGACGCGATCGGAATCTTGCGCGAATACGGAGTGTCCCAGATGCCCGTCGTCGGCGCCGAGCCGCCGGTGATGGCCGGCGAGGTGGCCGGCAGCGTCTCTGAGCGAGAACTGCTTTCGGCCGTCTTCGAGGGCCGCGCGAAGCTGGCCGACGCCGTTGGGATGCATATGAGTCCGCCGCTGCCGATCATCGGCGCCGGCGAACTCGTTGGCGCCCTTGCCAAGACGCTCCGCGATTTGGATGCCGTGATGGTCGTCGAGGAGGGAAAACCAGTGGGAGTCATCACCCGGTATGACTTGCTGGGTTTCCTTTCCGATGGCTCGCGACTTAGGTAGCGGGAGCGGTCGCAAGCAAATTACTTCGGGTAGCAAACCACTGGGCGGGTGGCGCGCTCGGCGGCCGCGACCATGCCGGCCACCCGCCACCGATCCGCTCCCCGGCCGCAGCGTAGCCGCGCCCGGTGCTCCGATAACCTGATGCCGCTCAGTCCAGCAAATTCTGCGCAGAGGGAAAGCCGTCCATGACAGACCAACCGCCTCCGCCGCCGCTCGGCGGTGAGTACCCGCCGCCGCCTCCGCCCGCCGGAGGATACGTGCCGCCGCCGCCCGGGCCGGCAATCCGCAGTCTGCCGAAAGAGGCCTATACGCCGTGGCTCACCCGGGTCGGCGCCTACCTGATCGACACCCTGCCGCTCGCGGTCATCCTCGGCGCCGGTTGGCTGATTTTGCAGAACTCGGTCGACACCGCCTGCCTGACCGCCACCACGCGGTACGACGTCGACCAGTTCTGCACGATTTCTTACTCCACGCTGGGTCTGGCGGTGATGTGGGGGGCAGTGCTGGTCGGGTTGGTCTATTTGGTCTGGAACTACGGCTACCGGCAGGGCACCACCGGCTCGAGCATCGGCAAGTCGGTGCTGAAGTTCAAAGTCGTCAGCGAGAACACCGGGCAGCCAGTGGGCTTCGGTTTGTCCGTGCTGCGCCAGATCACCCACGTGGTCGACGCTGTTCCGTTCTACGTCGGCTATCTGTTTCCACTCTGGACCGCCAAGCGCCAAACGCTGGCCGACAGAATCATGGCGACGGTGTGCCTGCCGCTCGAGCAGGCGGCACCCGAGGGGACACCAGACGAAGTGCGGTAGCCGCTGAGCCCACCCCATCGCGCTCCGCGCTCTGCATCGTCGCCTGGCTGTGCTGATTGCCAGCCTCCTTCTCATCGCGCTCCGCGCTCTGCATCGTCGCCTGGCTAGGCTGATCGGCGATGAGCGCACACTTCGAGAACGCCGGCCTGGCCACCAAGGCCATTCACGCCGGCTACCGGCCAGATCCGTCGACCGGCGCGGTCAATACCCCGATCTATGCCAGCAGCACTTTTGCCCAGGACGGCGTCGGAGGCCTGCGCGGCGGATTCGAGTACGCGCGCACCGGCAACCCGACCCGGGACGCTTTGGAGACCGCGTTGGCAGCCGTCGAGGAGGGTCTATTCGGCCGCGCGTTCGGTTCC
Organism: Mycobacterium sp.; assembly: GCA_035506875.1. GTDB lineage: Bacteria > Actinomycetota > Actinomycetes > Mycobacteriales > Mycobacteriaceae > Mycobacterium. The sequence continues at coordinate 10,206 of DATJOR010000041.1, read as the reverse complement.
GGGATGGCGGCCAGCGACTGTGTGCTGCGCGCGGTGCTGCGCCCTGGCGACCATGTGGTTATCCCCGACGACGCCTACGGCGGCACATTCCGGCTGATCGACAAGGTATTCACCGAATGGGGCGTACAGCACACTCCGGCCGCCTTGTCTGACCTCGACGCGGTCCGCGCGGCGATCACCCCGCGGACCCGGCTGATCTGGGTCGAGACACCCACCAACCCGCTGCTGTCCATCGTCGACATCGCGGCGATCGCCGAGCTTGGCGCCCAGCATTCCGCGAAAGTGTTGGTGGACAACACGTTTGCCTCGCCGGCGCTGCAGCAGCCATTGACCCTCGGCGCCGACATCGTGTTGCACTCGACCACCAAGTACATCGGCGGCCACTCCGACGTGGTGGGTGGAGCCCTGATCACCAACGACGAGGAGTTGGACGTCGCGTTCGCGTTCTTACAGAACTCAGCCGGTGCGGTGCCGGGTCCGTTCGATGCCTACCTGACCATGCGCGGCCTGAAAACGCTGGTGCTGCGGATGCAGCGGCACAGCGAAAACGCCGCTGCGGTAGCGGATTTCCTCGCCGGACAGGCCGCGGTGAGTACGGTGTTTTACCCGGGTCTGTCCACCCATCCCGGTCATCAGGTCGCGGCCCGGCAGATGCGCGGGTTCGGCGGCATGGTGTCGGTCCGAATGCGGGGCGGACGCACCGCTGCTGAGGCATTGTGCGCCAACACCAAGCTGTTCATCTTGGCTGAGTCGCTCGGGGGCGTCGAATCGCTGATCGAGCATCCGGGCGCGATGACCCACGCGTCGACCGCCGGCTCCCAGTTGGAGGTGCCGGACGATCTAGTCCGGCTCTCGGTCGGCATCGAGGACATCTCCGACTTGATCGGCGATCTCGAACAGGCGCTCAGCTAGCCCCATTTCGCGGTGCCAGCACCGGACGGATCGCCGCGGTGGTCACAGCCAGGTTCACTTCGGCCAGTTGAGGTTCGGACTCGCGCACCCAGCTACCGCTGGCAATGTCACCCGCCCGGCTCAGCACCCACTCCCAGGCGCGCTCGTTGAGGCTGAGCACCGCGCTCAGGCCGTCGACGGTATGCAGCAGCGAGATCAGTGCCGCCATCGCGGGATCGGGGGTGCTGTTGTCCAACAACACCGACATGAGCGTCGCGCGGATCTCGTCAACCCGGGTCCGGTCGAGCAGCGGCCACCCGTAGACCCGTTTGAAGCCGCTGAAGTTACTGAAGCTATTGCCCTGCAGTCGAACCCGGTGGATGTGACCGTGGCGCTCTAACTGCGACAAAACCGCGCCGGCGGTCTGGCGGCGCAGTTTAGCGATTGCGGCGGCCGGGCTCATCGGGCTGCGGAGCAACATCTGCAGCGCCGGCGCGACCACGGGATCCGTTGGCTGCGGCCCGGTCAGCGCGACCAGCTGTCCGGTTTCCACCGGCTCGCTGTCAACCGCCGGCCGGATCCGGCAGGCATACGCCAGGTCCAGTAGCACCGCGGCCGACAGCACGCGCTCGTGGCTGGTTCGGTCCAGGGCCGGCCGCGCTGACGCATTGTCGAGCAACAGCAAGCCCAGATCCTCGGCGATGCGCGCCATCAACCGATTCGATCTCGCCTTTATCCCCGACCGTTGCCTGAATCAGGCGTGGTACGGCTCCGCGCTAAGCAGCGTGACCTTGACGGTGTTGCCGTTGGGCACGGTGTAGCTGCGCGTCTCACCCTCTTTGGCGTCGATGAGGGCGCCGCCGAGCGGTGAGTTCGGCGAGTACACCTCGAGCTTGCCGTCGTGGACGGCTTGCTCGCGTGTGCCGATCAGGAATGTCTCGGTGTCGGACTTGTCGCCGTCGTAGTAAACCTTGACGACCGAGCCGGGCAGCGCCACACCGGACTGCTTGGGCGCCTCGCCGACCTTGGCGTTGTTGAGCAGGTCCTGCAGCTGGCGGATGCGGGCCTCCTGCTGGCCCTGCTCCTCGCGGGCGGCATGGTATCCGCCGTTTTCGCGCAGGTCGCCCTCTTCGCGGCGGTCGTTGATTTCCGCGGCGATGACGGGACGATTCGCGATCAACTGATCGAGCTCGGCCTTGAGTCGATCGTGTGACTCCTGGGTCAACCAGGTCACCTGGGTGTCCGTCATCTCGTCGTGCTCCTTGTGTCGGTTCCGCGGCATCCGCGGGCAGGTTGTCCGTCTTGCTGCCGGGCGGTTCCACCACGTGTACTGCCGACCCCAGTAGTCGGGCGTACCCCCTGCGCGGCTCAGGCACACCTGCCCGCTAATGCAGCAATACACGGTCCCAGCCGGAACCGTGCATCCGAGCAGCTTACCACCGCGGGCGGGGACGCCGTTCACATTTTCGCAGTTCGCCGTTTGTCAGGGGGCGTTGCCGGCCCGCGCCGTCAGGGTGCGCGCAGATAGCCCGGCACGTCGGCGCCGCAGCCGTAAACGTCGCCCATTGCCGGTGGTTGGGAGGACTTGACGATCGTCGTCACCTGCACGGTTGTTTCGGAGGCCGGGGGGACCAGCACCTCGCGCCGGCCGGACTCGCTGCCGTCTTTGGCGCGGACCCGCACAATGCAGTCAACCGGCCGCGATGGGTCCGATCGCCTCACGCTGATCGTGACTGCCACCGTCTGCTGGTCGATCAGCCGATAGCCGGCCAGGGTGCCCTCGACGTCGCTGCGACCTAGCCGTTGATAGCCGATGACGGCGACGACGACGCCGGCGACTACGCCCAGCACAGCCAGCGCGACGATGACCCGGCCCGTTAACGGGCGGGGCAGTTGGCGTCGCCCGTAACGAGCCTGCGGTGGCTGCAATGAACGTCCGGTCATGTGGTGTTGGTGTTAGCGCCGGGTAATCAGGTTTCGGGCCCCGGCCGCCGGGATGAAACTATTAGGACTGGAACTATAGGGCGACAGACCAGGCCCCAGAAAACAAGAAGCAGCATGCGGGACAGGGAGCACGTGAGCGAACTGCGGTTGATGGCGGTGCACGCCCACCCGGACGACGAGTCCAGCAAGGGCGCCGCCACCCTCGCCCGTTATGCCGATGAGGGCCACCGGGTGCTGGTGGTGACCTTGACCGGCGGTGAACGCGGCGACATCCTCAATCCGGCGATGGACCTGCCCGAAGTGCACGGACGCATCGCCGACATCCGCCGCGACGAGATGGCCAAGGCAGCCGAAATCCTCGGCGTCGAACACACCTGGCTGGGTTTCATCGACTCCGGCCTGCCGAAGGGCGATCCACCGCCGCCGCTGCCCGAGGACTGCTTCGCGCTGGTCCCGCTGGAGGTGTCCACCGAGGCGCTGGTGCGGGTGGTGCGCGAGTTCCGCCCGCATGTGATGACCACCTACGACGAGAACGGCGGCTATCCACACCCCGACCACATCCGCTGCCATCAGGTTTCCATCGCGGCGTACGAGGCCGCCGGTGACTATCGGCGTTTCCCGGACGCCGGCCCGGTGTGGACGGTGCCGAAGCTGTACTACAACCACGGGTTCCTGCGTCAGCGGATGCAATTGCTGCAGGACGAATTCGCCAAGCACGGTCAGCGGGGGCCATTCGAGAAGTGGCTGGCGCACTGGGATCCCGCGCACGACGTCCACGCCGACCGGGTGACGACCCGGATCGAGTGCTCGGCGTATTTCAGTCAGCGCGACGACGCGCTGCGCGCCCACGCCACCCAGATCGATCCCAAGGGGGACTTCTTCGCAGCGCCGATCGCATGGCAGCAGCGGCTGTGGCCGACCGAAGAGTTCGAATTGGCGCGCTCGCGTGTGCTGGTGCATCTTCCCGAGACCGATCTGTTGGCCGGAATCGAGGCGGAGCCGTGAACCAGTTACAAGTTGCCGTGATCCGGGTGCTCGCCGAGGGAGGGCCACACAACAGCGGACCGGATTTCGGTAAAGCCAGCCCGTTCGGGTTACTGGTGGTGGTCCTGCTGCTGATCAGCTTGGTGTTTTTGGTGCGTTCGATGAACCGGCATCTGAAGAAACTGCCGGAGTCGTTCGACCCGCAGCACCCCGAACCGGACCAGGCCGTCGACGACGGGACGATCGATCAACCCCCCCATGAGCCCGGCGAGTAACCAGCTCGCGCGGGCCGCCAGTCCCTACCTTCGCCAGCACGCCGACAACCCGGTGCACTGGCAGCAGTGGTCGCCGGCGGCACTGGCCGAGGCCGCCGAGCGCGATGTGCCGATCCTGCTGTCGGTCGGCTACGCCGCATGCCACTGGTGTCACGTGATGGCCCACGAGTCGTTCGAGGACGACGAGGTGGCCGCTGCGATGAACGCGGGTTTCGTGTGCGTCAAAGTCGACCGTGAGGAGCGGCCGGACATCGATGCGGTCTACATGAACGCCACCGTCGCGCTCACCGGTCAGGGCGGCTGGCCCATGACGTGTTTCCTGACGCCCGACGGGCGTCCGTTCTACTGCGGTACCTACTACCCGAAAGATGCTTTCTTGCAACTTCTTTCGGCAGTGGGTTCGACGTGGCGTGATCGTCGTGGCGAGGTCGAACAGGCCTCCGATCACATCGCAAGCGAACTGCATTCCATGGCTGGGGGATTGCGCGGCGGTCCGGAGGTGGTCGCGTCGCTGTGCGACGACGCGGTCGCGTCCGTGCTGCGCGACGAGGACACGGCGCGCGGTGGTTTCGGCGGCGCACCGAAATTCCCGCCGTCGGCGTTGCTCGAGGCGCTGCTACGGCACGTTGAGCGAACCGGTTCATCGCAGGCGCTGGACGCGGTTCGCCGTACCGGCACCGCGATGGCCCGCGGCGGAATCTATGACCAGCTGGCCGGGGGATTTGCCCGCTACAGCGTCGACAATGCTTGGGTGGTACCGCATTTCGAGAAAATGCTCTACGACAATGCGCTACTGCTGCGGGTCTACGCACACTGGGCCCGTCGCACCGGAGATAAGTTAGCCCGGCGGGTCACCGGCGAGACCGCGCGCTTCCTGCTCGACGAGCTGGCCGACGCCGCTATGTTCACCTCGTCGCTGGACGCTGACGCTGCGGGGCTGGAGGGTTTGACCTACGTTTGGACGCCCGGGCAATTGAAAGAAGTGCTCGGAAGCGACGACGGGCGTTGGGCCGCATCTGTTTTCGGGGTTACCGAGGTGGGAACCTTTGAAGCCGGCGCATCGGTGCTGCAGTTGCCGAACGACCCGGATGATCCGGGCCGGTTCGCGCGGGTGCGTACGGCGCTGCTGGCCGCACGGCTCACCCGGCCGCAGCCTGAACGCGACGACAAGGTCGTCACCGCCTGGAATGGACTGGCCATCACCGCGCTGGCCGAGGCGAGCGTGGCGCTGGACGCACCGGAGTTGGCCGACGCGGCCGCTGCATGCGCGACGGCACTGATCGGGTTGCACCTGGTCGACGGCCGGCTGCGGCGGGCCAGCCTGGGCGGGCGGGTCGGTGAGAGCGCCGCGATCTTGGAAGACCACGCGATGTTGGCCACCGGGCTGCTGACGCTCTACCAGCTGACCACCGACGACGGCTGGCTGGCGACGGCGACCGACTTGCTCGATATTGCGTTGGCGCACTTCGCCGATCGCGATCGGCCCGGCAGCTGGTTCGACAGCGCCGACGACGCCGAGCAGCTGCTGCTGCGGCCCGCCGACCCGCTGGACGGCGCGACGCCGTCGGGCGCATCCTCGATCGCCGAGGCGCTGCTGACCGCGGCGCATCTGGTCGGCGCGCGGCGGGCTGACCGCTACCGGCGGGCGGCGGCTGACACGCTGCAGGCGCACTCGGTGCTGCTGGCCCGCGCGCCCCGCTCGGCCGGGCATTGGCTGGCGGTGGCCGAAGCCGCGGTGCGCGGGCCGTTGCAGATCGCGGTGGCCTGCGACCCGCCGGCATCGTCGCTGCTGGTCGACGCGCGGCGACTCGCGCCCGGCGGTTCGATCGTCGTCGGCGGCGAAGTCGGCTCGTCGGAGCTGCTGGTCGACCGCGATCGGGTGGCCGGTGCTGATGCGGCCTACGTGTGCCGAGGGCGGGTGTGCGACTTGCCGGTCACCACGGCCGAGGACTTGGCCGCCGCGCTAGCCCGGTGACGATGCGGGCCGTGAAATGGCCCGAGGTGGGGGTACCACCCAGTCGCGAAGCGACGAGGTGGAGAGGCGGGCAATCACCTTGAGACCCGGTAGCGTTGCATGTCATGCCGAGCCCTGAGCAGATCGCCGACACCGTCAACCGCTATATCAGTCTGGTCGCTAAGGGCACCGCCGACGACATCGCCGCGCTGTACGCCGACGACGCCACCGTCGAGGATCCGGTCGGCGGCGAGGTGCACATCGGTCGGCAGGCGATCCGCGGGTTTTACTCCGCCACCGACGGTCTGGAGCGGGAATGCGAGCTGGTGACGCTGCGGGTGGCCGGTAATGAGGCGGCCTTCCAGTTCCGGTTGACCATCAAGGCCGCCAACGGCGGGATGGTGATCGAGCCGATCGACGTGATGGTGTTCGGTGACGACGGCAAGGTGACCGCGATGAAGGCCTACTGGTCGGCCGACCACGTCAAACAGCTTTAGCGTCAGAAGACGGCGAACCAAATCGCGATGTAGTGGCAGATCGCGGCCACGGCGGTGCAGGCGTGAAAGAACTCGTGGTAGCCGAATGTCTTGGGCCACGGGTCGGGCCAGTGCAGCGCGTACATGATGCCGCCGATGCTGTACAGCGCGCCTCCCACGGCCAATAGCACCATCGCGGCAACCCCGGCGTTGTGCAGGATCACCGCGATGTAGAACGCGGCCACCCAGCCGAGGACCAGATACAGCGGGACACCGACCCAGCGCGGAGCAGTCGGCCAGCATAATTTGAGCAACACCCCGGCCAGCGCACCGCCCCACACGATCCACAGCACCAGAATCCCAGCGTCATGCGGCATCGCCAGCAGCGCGAACGGTGTGTACGTGCCGGCGATCAACACGAAAATCATCGAATGGTCGAGCCGCTTCATCCGGGTGCGGGCTTTCGCCGACTTCCAGGTGACCCGGTGATAAATGGCGCTGACGGTGAACATCCCGACCACGGCACCGGTGTAGACGAAGGTCGCCAAACCAGCCTTGAGTCCGGCCAGCGGCCAGGACACCGATACCAGTGAAGCGCCCGCAGCGACCGCGACGACGGCCGATACCAAATGGATCCAGCCGCGTGCCCTCGGCTTGGTCAGCACCTCGGTGGCCGACTGTAGGACTTGGCCGGCGACTTCCTCGACGGTGTTGGCCGGGCCGGCACCCGCCTCGGTAGCCACGTCGAGCTCGCGGGTCATTCCTGGCTGATCCCTCCGGAGAACACGTCCTGCCTTTGCAGCTGGATCGCTGGTGAGCGTTGCCGCCAACAGTAATCTGGTTCCCTGTGGAGATCATTCCGCCTCGTCTCAAAGAGCCGCTCTACCGGCTCTACGAGTTGCGGCTGCGGCAAGGTCTGGCCGCATCCAAGTCCGCGCTGCCGCGCCATATCGCGGTGCTGTGCGACGGCAACCGGCGGTGGGCGCGTGACGCCGGATACGACGACGTCAGTTACGGCTATCGAATGGGCGCGGCCAAGATCGCCGAGATGCTGCGCTGGTGTCAAGAGGCCGGCATCGAAATGGCAACGGTCTATTTGCTTTCCACCGACAACCTGCGCCGTGATCCCGCTGAGCTGGCCGCGCTCATTGAGATCATCACCGACGTCGTCGAGGAGATCTGCGCGCCGGCCAACCGTTGGAGTGTGCGCACGGTCGGGGATTTGGAGCTGATCGGCGAGGAGCCCGCGCGCCGACTGCGTGACGCCGTGGCAAGCACAGCAGGCACCGCCGCTACCGCGAACTCGGGGTTTCACGTCAACGTCGCGGTCGGCTACGGCGGGCGACAAGAGATCGCCGATGCCGTTCGCGCACTGCTGAACAAGGAGATCGCCAACGGGGCCGACGCCGAGGAACTCGTCGACGCCATCACCGTCGACGCGATCTCGGAGAACCTGTACACCTCCGGGCAGCCGGATCCCGACCTGGTCATCCGAACGTCGGGCGAGCAGCGGCTGTCCGGCTTCCTACTGTGGCAAAGCGCTTACTCGGAGATGTGGTTCACCGAAGCGCATTGGCCCGCGTTTCGCCGGGTCGACTTCCTGCGCGCATTGCGCGATTACAGCCAGCGCCATCGCCGTTACGGCATGTAGCACCCGTCTAGCTACGTGTCACACTGGGGTATGGCTGCGCTGTCGGCGTTGGTGTTTTCGCTGAGTTGGTGGCTGGGGCTGTACCTGTTGGCCCGCAACCCGCGCAAGCCGGTGCTTGCGTTGGCGGCGGTGGGCATGTGCAGCTTTGCGACGGCGGTCGCGCTGGACGCGGTGCGCCTGGTCACGCACTCCGCGCTGCTTGGCCACATCGAGATCTATCTGGTTGCCGTTCCCGGCGTGGCCTGGTTCGCGGTGCTCCTCGAGCTGGGCCGGCCGTGCGACAGCGAGCGGGCCCGCACCGGCGAGTTGCTGCTGATCGGCGTTGTCGCCGCGCTGACTCTGGTCGGCGCAACCCTGGCCGGCAGCGTCGCCGGACCGCTGCGGCTCGGCCATGTGGTGATGTGCGCGGTGATCTCGGTGTCCACACTGGGCGCGATGGTTGCCGCGCTGCGGCGCCGGGCACAGAAGATCCCCGTGGTCGGGCTGGTCATCACGGCGACGTTGTTCTTCGCGCTGGCCAACGCGATCCTGATCATTCCGCTGGGTGTGGTGCCCAGCTGGCTGGCGTTGGCGTCGACGGGCTGCGACGTGCTGGGGCTGGGTGTGGCGGTGGCGCTGTGGGACGCGTTCGACGAGGGTCAGGCGCTGCGGGCCGACATGCTGCGTTCGTTCACCGGCACCGGCGCGGTGGTCGCGCTGCTTGGCGGCCAGATGCTGATCGGCATCGAGTTGACCCGGCGGCAGAGCACCGCGCAGATCGCGCTCACGGTGCTGCTGTTCACCAGTCTGGCGATCGCGGCCTCGGTGCAGGTGCTGGCCGACCCGCTGGCCGGGCTGCTGGACCGGCTGGTGTTCTCGCGAGCGCCGATGCTGCGTGCCGACCGGGAGACGTTGCGGCGCACGCAATCCGCGCTGCCGTTGCGGTTGGCCGATCCGCTCGACGATTTCGACGACGACACGTTCGCCCGGCTGACCCGGCGGGCGCTGGGGCACTACGGTGACTTGTCCAAGCTGGTCGCCAACCCGTTGACCGCGCTGCCCGCCATCGACGAGCGGCTGGCGGCGCGCGGGGCCCCGGATCAGCCGTTGGAGCGCGCAATCGAGCTCAAAGCGCTGCTGGCCGACCGCATCGCAGCGCTCAAACCGCGCGACTGCGGCGACTTCGGCACCACAGAGCAGTGGCGCTACTACAACTCGCTGTATTTCCCCTACGTCGTCGGTGTGCGGGCCTACGCGCAGAACGCCACCGCCGCCGGCCTGGACCCGACCGCCCGGCAGGCCTGGCAGTGGTTCGTCACCGAGGTGCCGCAGCGTTCGTTGCACAACTGGCAGAACGCGGCGGCCCGGCTCATCGCCGCCGATCTGCGCGGCCGAGTGACCGTCTCCAGTTAATCCGGCTCTTTAGGGAATACGTGCCCTAGATCACACGGTTTACCTGCGCATGGCACTGCTTGGCAGTGCCACGCGTCGATCTGGCAGTCGCAGAACGGCACGCTCAGAAGTGTTCGACCGACACACAAGGAGTTTCTCGACATGACTGCTGTTACTGGACTGGCCCCCCGACCCCTCGCCGACTCCACCGACTCCTTGTTGCGTTTCGCCCTGCGGCTCGACGCAACGCTGACCGGGTTGGCAGGCCTGATGATCGCCGCGGCCGCTGATCCGCTGTCGTCGCTCACCGGGCTGAGCTCCATCTCGGAGTATGGAATCGGTGCCTTCTTCGTGCTCTATGGGCTGGTGGTGTTCGCCCTCGCCGCGGCACCCGACTTGCGCCGCGCCGGGATCGGCGTGGTCATCGCCAACATCGTGTTCACCGTGGGTGCGGTGGTCGCCGCGGCGGCAGACGCACTGCCGCTGACCGCGACGGGAACTGCGGTGACGCTGGCCAGCGGTGTCTACACCGCCCTGATCGGCTACCTGCAATACCTCGGAGTGCGCCGTCTGCGGGCGTGACTCCCATCCCGCCGATGCGGGGCGCTGCCGTCAGAGGTTGCGGTGCGCGCCTCCGCATCGGCTTGTTACGCCTTCGGC
>DATJOR010000040.1:0-8015 GCA_035506875.1 Mycobacterium sp. | reverse complement strand
GATCCGGTTGATCCGGACCGGTGAGAATTTGTTCGCCGATTGTTAAAATCGGCCACTTGGGCCGGGGTCCGCGCAGCAAAACACTCTGACACAAGGAGATTCGCGTGACGGTTACCGACAACTACTTGGCCCACAACGCCGAATACGCGAGTTCGTTCAAAGGGCCGCTGCCAATGCCGCCGAGCAAGCATGTGGCGGTCGTGGCCTGCATGGACGCCCGACTGGACGTCTACCGCCTGCTGGGCATCCACGAGGGCGAGGCGCACGTCATCCGAAACGCCGGCGGGGTGGTCACCGACGACGCCATCCGATCGCTCGCGATCAGCCAGCGGTTGCTGGGAACCAAAGAGATCATCCTGATCCACCACACCGACTGCGGGATGCTGACCTTCAAGGACGACGAGTTCAAGGCCGACATCCAGAAGGAGACCGGGGTCAAACCGCCATGGGCGGCCGAGGCCTTCCCCGATCTCGCCGAAGACGTCAAGCAGTCGATGCGCCGCATCGAGAAGAGCCCGTTCGTCACCAGGCACGAGTCTGTCCGCGGCTTCATCTTCGACGTGGCGACCGGCAAGCTCGAAGAGGTCAAGCTCTAGCCTCAATAGCCTCTTCAGTCACTCCGCGGGCGGGTAGTGCGGCTTTCATTTCGAGACCACGGGCGATATCACTTCGAGAAGCGGACGCGAGCTCATCGAGCGCCGACTCCCGAATGCGGAAGCGTCGGTGTACTAGCTGTGGCTGGACCTCCACCGCGGGACAGGTTTTGTCGCTGCGAGGTGGGCAGATCGGTTAGCCGTGCGGTCAAGAGATTAGTGGGGCAGATGTGGTTACACCGGTCTCGGCACGCGCCGAAAGGGCCGTGTGGAAACCCAGTTGGATCGCGCGAATTCATTGACAGCGCCGGTCGGGGCTGGTTTGATACACGGTAATGCTCATAAACATGGTCAATTCAACCAACATTACCGGGAAAGCCACATGACACAAGCGACCGCGACCAGCCCAGCGGCGGGGCAGTACGAGCTAAGCCATCTGCGCTCGCTGGAGGCCGAGGCCATCCACATCATTCGTGAGGTGGCCGCCGAGTTCGAGCGTCCGGTCCTGCTGTTCTCCGGCGGCAAGGACTCGATCGTGATGCTGCATCTGGCTCTCAAGGCCTTCCGGCCCGGCCGGCTGCCGTTCCCGGTGATGCACGTCGACACCGGTCACAACTTCGACGAGGTCATCCAGACCCGGGACGAGCTGGTCGCCGAGACCGGCGTACGCCTGGTGGTGGCCAAGGTGCAAGACGACATCGACGCGGGCCGCGTCGTCGAGACCATCCCGTCGCGCAACCCGATCCAGACGGTGACGCTGCTGCGCGCGATCCGCGAGAACAAGTTCGACGCGGCCTTCGGCGGGGCCCGGCGCGACGAGGAGAAGGCCCGCGCAAAGGAGCGGGTGTTCAGCTTCCGCGACGAGTTCGGTCAGTGGGACCCCAAGGCGCAGCGGCCTGAGCTGTGGAACCTCTACAACGGGCGGCACCACAAGGGTGAGCACATCCGGGTGTTCCCGCTGTCCAACTGGACCGAATTCGACATCTGGGCCTACATCGGCGCCGAGAAGATCGCGCTCCCGTCGATCTACTACGCGCACCGCCGCAAGGTGTTCGAGCGCGACGGGATGCTGCTGGCGGTGCACCGTCACATGCAGCCGCGCGCCGACGAGAAGGTGGTCGAGAAGACCGTGCGATTCCGCACCGTCGGCGACGTCACCTGCACGGGCTGCGTGGAATCGCCCGCAGCCACCGTCGCGGAAGTCATCGCCGAGACGGCGGTGGCACGGCTGACCGAACGCGGAGCCACGAGAGCTGACGACCGGATTTCCGAGGCGGGCATGGAAGACCGCAAGAGGCAGGGGTACTTCTGATGACCACATCCACTACGTTGTTACGGATCGCGACGGCCGGCTCTGTCGACGACGGCAAGTCCACCCTGATCGGTCGGCTGCTGTATGACTCCAAGGCCGTCATGGAAGACCAGTGGGCGTCGGTCGAGGCCACGTCGAAGGAACGCGGTCATGACTACACCGACCTGGCTTTGGTCACCGACGGGCTGCGCGCCGAGCGTGAGCAAGGCATCACGATCGATGTCGCCTACCGCTACTTCGCCACACCCAAGCGCAAATTCATCATTGCCGACACCCCCGGCCACGTCCAGTACACCCGCAACATGGTGACCGGGGCATCGACCGCGCAGCTGGCGATCGTGCTCGTCGACGCCCGCCACGGTCTGCTCGAGCAGTCCCGCCGGCACACCTTCCTGGCGTCGCTGCTGGGCATCGAGCACATCGTGCTCGCCGTCAACAAGATGGACCTGATCGACTGGGACAAAGAAGCTTTCGAGGCCATTCGCGATGACTTTCACGCCTTCGCCACCCGCCTCGACGTGCACGACGTGATCGCCATCCCGATGTCGGCGCTGCACGGCGACAACGTGGTGACCAAGTCGGACCAGACCCCCTGGTACGACGGGCCGGCGCTGCTGTCGCACCTCGAAGAGGTCTTCATCGCCGGTGACCGCAACCTGGTCGACGTCCGGTTTCCGGTCCAATACGTCATCCGACCGCAAACCGAAGAGCACAGAGACCACCGCAGCTACGCCGGAACCGTCGCCAGCGGTGTGATGCGTCCGGGCGACGACGTGGTCGTGTTGCCGACCGGCAAGCCCACCCGGATCACCGCGATCGACGGGCCGACCGGGCCTGTGGCGGAAGCGTTTCCGCCGATGGCCGTCTCGATCAGCCTCGCCGACGACATCGACATCTCCCGCGGCGACATGATCGCCCGGCCCACCAATCAGCCCAGGGTCGCCCAGGAATTCGAAGCGACCGTGTGTTGGATGGCCGATGCGTCGACGCTCGAACCCGGACGCGACTACCTGATCAAGCACACCACACGGACCACGCGGGCGCGGGTCACCGCGCTGGACTACCGGCTCGACGTCAACACGCTCCGCCGTGACAAGACCGCGGAAGCGTTGCAGCTCAACGAACTCGGCCGTATCACGCTACGCACCCAGGTGCCGCTGCTGCTCGACGAATACACTCGAGCCCCGAGTACGGGGTCGTTCATCCTGATCGATCCCGACACCAACGGCACTGTGGCGGCGGGCATGGTGTTGCGTGAGGTCGCGGCCCGCACGGCGAGCCCCAACACCGTGCAGCACAAGTCGCTGGTGACGGCCGAGGACCGGATGTCACGCGGCCGCACACTGTGGTTCACCGGGCTATCCGGTTCGGGCAAGTCGTCGGTAGCGATGCTCGTCGAGCAGAAGCTACTCGAAAAGGGAGTTCCGGCTTATGTTCTCGACGGCGACAACCTGCGCCACGGCCTCAACGCCGACCTCGGCTTCAGCATGGCCGACCGCGCCGAGAACCTCCGTCGGCTGGCGCACGTCGCGGCGCTGATCGCCGACTCGGGACACACCGTGCTGGTGCCGGCGATCAGCCCATTGACCGAGCACCGCGACCTGGCCCGCCGAGTGCACGCCGACGCCGGACTCGACTTCCTCGAGGTGTTCTGCGACACGCCGCTCGAGGATTGCGAGCGCCGAGACCCCAAGGGGCTCTACGCCAAAGCGCGCGCAGGTGAGATCACGCATTTCACCGGCATCGACAGCCCGTATCAGCGGCCCAAGAACCCCGATCTGCGGCTCACCCCGGACCGCAGCTGCGACGAGCTGGCACAGCAAGTCATCGAACTGATCGAGGCACGGAGTTGAGCGACCACGAGCTAGCCGCGCGGCTGGCCACCGAGGCCGGCCGGCTGCTGCTGGAGGTGCGCGAAGAGCTGGCCGACGCCACCGAGGCGGAGCGAAAAGCGGCAGGGGACAAGCGGTCCCACGACTACCTGATGAACGCGCTGGCACGCGAACGGCCGGACGATGCGGTGCTCTCCGAAGAGGGCGCCGATAACCCGATCCGGTTGACTTCCGAGCGGGTATGGATCGTCGACCCGTTGGATGGCACCCGGGAGTTCTCCGAGCTCGGCCGAAAGGACTGGGCCGTCCACGTCGCGCTGTGGCAGTCCGGCGAGCTGGTCGCCGGCGCGGTCGCGCTGCCCGCACAAGGCGTCACGTTGGCCACACCCGATCCCGCGAAGCCGCCGGAGCCCACGGATAAACCGCGGATCATTGTCTCGCGCACCCGCCCACCGGCGATCGCGCTGCAGGTCCGCGACCGCCTGAACGGCACGCTGGTCGAGATGGGATCAGCCGGCGCGAAGGTCGCCGCGGTGGTTCAGGGTCTGGCCGACGTGTACGTGCACGCCGGCGGACAGTACGAGTGGGATTCTGCGGCGCCCGTCGCGGTTGCCCGCGCGGCCGGGCTGCACACGTCGCGTATCGATGGTTCGCCGCTGCAGTACAACCGGCCCGACCCGCTGCTGCCTGACCTGGTGGTGTGCCGACCCGAATTCGCCGACGCGGTGCTGGCGGTTACCGGTTGACCAAAACCGGCCCTTAACCTTCCGATGGGAGGATCGTGTCCATGCGCATGTCGGCCAAGGCGGAGTATGCCGTGCGGGCCATGGTCCAGCTGGCCACCGTCGACGGAGGCATGCGGGTCAAGACCGAAGACCTGGCCAACGCCCAGGGCATCCCGCCGCAGTTCCTCGTCGACATCTTGTCCGACCTGCGCACCGACCGCCTGGTACGCAGCCACCGTGGCCGCGAGGGCGGATACGAATTGGCCCGTCCCGGTGACGAAATCAGCATCGCCGACGTGTTGCGCTCCATTGACGGCCCGTTGGCCAGCGTGCGCGATGTCGGTCTGGGCGATCTACCGTATTCCGGTCCGACCGCGGCGCTGACCGACGTGTGGCGCGCGCTGCGCGCCAGCATGCGCTCGGTGCTGGAGGAAACGACGTTGGCTGACGTCGCGGCCGGCACCCTGCCGAACCACGTCGGCCGGATGGCGGACGACTATCGCGACCAGGAAAGCAGGCGCCACGGCCCCCGGACTGCGGGCTAGCCGCCTGAGCCGTACGGCCGAGTGAGAATCTCCAGAAAGTGGCCGGACGGATCCGGGAAATACACTCCTCGGCCGTCGTCCCTGGTATTGATCTCGCCGGGGTGTTGGCGTCCTGGGTCGGCCCAGTGCTCCAGGCCGCGCGACTGGATCTTGCCGTAGATCGCGTCGAAGTCGTCTTCGGAGACCAGGAACGCATAGTGCTGCGGCCGGATCTCCTCGCCGTCGGACGCGTCGGCATAGTCGAGGCTCGCGCCGTGTTCGAGCGTGACCGTCATGAAGTGGCCAAATGGCACCGGGCTCGGCAACCCGAACAGCTCGGTCAGAAACTGCGCGGACTCGCGCTTATCGTGGGCGGCGACGATGGTGTGGTTGAACTCGATAGGCATTGTGCCTCTCAGTTTACTTCGGCGCGGTCAGCTCAAGGGCGATGTTGTCCGGGTCGCGAAACTCCAGAATGTACGACGGCCCGATGTCCTTGACCGGCTCGTGGTCGATGCCCAGCTCGTCGAGATGCAGTGCCGCAGAGTCTAATTCGTCTTTATCGGCGGCCCGAAATGCGATGTGGTCCAGTCCGCAGCGGTCCTCGTGGAAGCGGTCGGTCGCAACCGGTCTCAGCCCGATCAGCGCACCGCCCATGTCGTAGATGACACCGCCGAACAGGAATGCCAACTGTTTGCGGGTGGCCTGGTCGGCGTTGTCGGGGATCTCGATCAGGACCGGCCAGTTGAAGACGCTTTCGTAGAACCGTCGAGACCGCTCGATGTCGCTGACGGTGAGCCGAATATGCGCGACGGAATTGGCTGTGATGCCCATCCCAGTCATGGTGCCACTGTGCGGCCCGCGTGCATCCACCGGTGTGCATGTCAGAATCGCGATCGTGCAGATATCGATGACCATGCCCGTCATGGAGCCGGACTTGGATGCGGCCGTGCTGCGGGACTGGTCACGCGCGATCGACGACGGCCCGTTCGCGTCGCTGTGTTGGGGCGAGCGGATGGCCTTCGACAACCCGGAGACCTTGACGCTGCTGGGCGCGCTGGCCGCGTGGACCGATCGAGTGCGGCTGGTGACGACGGTGATCGTGCCGCAACTGCACGACCCGGTGATGTTGGCCAAGGCGCTGGCGACGGGGGACATGCTGTGCGGCGGGCGGCTGACCGTCGGCATCGGCGTGGGCGGCCGGGTTGAGGACTATCACGCGGTTGGCGCGGATCCGGCGACGCAGACCATCCGCGGGACGGCCGAGCGGGTAGCGGTCATGAAGCGAGTGTGGGCGGGCGAGAAGATCACCGAGTCGGTGCTGCCGGTCGGGCCGGCGCCGGTCCAGGCGGGCGGACCGCCGCTGCTGATCGGGGCGATCGGGCCCAGGTCGGTGCGCAGCGCTGCGGGCTGGGCCGACGGTCTGGCCGGACACACGATGGACCTCGACGTCGCCAAGCAGAATGAGCTGTTCGACGTGGCACGCGCGGCCTGGGCCGACGCCGGCAAGCCCAAACCTCACCTGGCGACGTCGTTCTGGTTCGCACTCAATCCCGTCGACGAAGCCCAAGCGCAGGTGCACCGGCATCTGCGGCGCTACATGAATTGGATACCGGCGGAGTACATCGACGCGATGGCGCCGACCACCGGGTTCGCCGGCAGCGAGGAAGAGCTGGTCGCGGTGCTGCGCAAGTTCGACGCCGTCGGCACCGACGAAATCCAGCTCATCCCAACCAGTTCCGACCTCAGTCAACTTCGACGCGTGGCCGACGCGGTCGGCGACATCTAGAGAGGTGGCCGAATGTCTGAGCGCAACGTGTTGGGTGGTCCACTAGAACCGTGCGGCAGCGAGCCGCTGACCGGCTTCTACCGCGATGGCTGCTGTGCGACCGGGCCGGAAGATCTGGGCCTGCACACCATCTGCGCCGTCGTCACAGCCGAGTTCCTCGCGCATCAGCGTGCGATCGGCAACGACCTCTCGACGCCGAGGCCGCAGCTCCGGTTTCCCGGCCTGGTCCCCGGGGATCGCTGGTGTGTCACCGCCGGCAACTGGCTGCTGGCCTATCGGGATGGCTGCGCCGCCCCGGTAGTGCTGGCTTCTACTCATGAGCGCACCCTCGACGTGGTGCCTCTTGAGGCGCTGCGGGCGCACGCCGTCGACGTGCCCGACGACCTGGGCAGTCTCTAGACCGGCAAATTCACACCGAATCCAGCTTTTGTGCAAATTGTCGATAGGACGCAAAGAATCGTGCTTAACATGTGCCCAAACGCCCGCGAATTGAATAGTGCCACGGCATCCGATCAGCAAAAGCAAATGGAGAATCATGAAGCCGTTAGCGACATTGACAGCGGGGATGGCAATTGTGGGCGCAATGCTTGGGGTAGCTGCGACCGCACACGCAGGAGGTCCACCGAACGGCGGTGGCGGCGGCGGTGCGCCTGCCGCTGCGCCCGGCAGTTGCTCTGACGCGGACCTGACGGTCACCAACGGACCGATCGAGTCGGCCAGCACGATGCGCCGGGTTGTCTTGTCGTTCAAAAACACGTCGTCAAACACGTGCCATCTCGTCGGATACCCCGACGCGAACCTGGTGACCGCCGCCGGCGGTGTGCTGGTACATGTCGAGAACCGGCCGGCCCTGGCGGCACATGTCCTTACGCTCGCCCCGGGCGACGTCGCCACCGCCGACGTCGAGTCCTACGCGATCGAGACGGGCACTGGGAATGCGTGCCCGCGAGAAGGCACGTTGGTCGTCACGCCTCCTGGCGACTCCGTGTCGCACGAGCTGCCCGTCGCGCTGCCGATCTGCAGTGCGACCATCAGCTCAGTGGATTGAGACGTCTATGCCCGAACGCAATTCGCACCGATGTTCCGCAGCCGGGAGAGCTATCGGTCGCCGCCGCTCAATCGCGGTTCGGCCTCCCCGGTCGGATGAAGTCGTGCCGAGGCTGACGGCAGTTGCGCAGTCGAGTCGCTAAGTCGGGCGTAGGCGCGGGCCACGTCGTTGTAGCGGCGTTCCACGTCGGCG
>DATJOR010000039.1:0-6720 GCA_035506875.1 Mycobacterium sp. | reverse complement strand
ACCCAGCGGGTCACCTTCACGTTGCCATCTTCGGCGGTGATGGTTTCCGGGTGCTTGGTGTGTGTGCTCACGGCAGGGCTCGAATCGGTCCTTGTCGGGTCCAGCCGTACACGGTGGTGACGCCTTGCTGGATGGCGGCGTTCGGCGCGACGTCGGGGGCAAACCACCGGTGGTACTGCTCCACCTGCCCCCAGTCCCGATACCAGTCGCCGTTGAGGTAGGTCGGGATGGTCGACGTCCACTGCAGCGCCTGGGTGAACAGGAACGGGCCGCCGGACTTCGACGCCTGCCAGAGATTCGATGACGCCGATGTCTGCTTGTGGTCAGGCTGGATGCGGTACTCGGGCAGCTCGGCCACGCCGAGATGCTCCGAAAACGGCCGCTGGCAGGGGAAATTCGCGGCCGTGGCGATGTCCATCAAGATCGGCTGCTGCGAGCCGAGCAGCTTCTGCAGCGGCTCGAGCACCGGCACCCGCGGCGGCGTGAACGCGAACCATTGATCCTGGCTCAAGTTCGGGTCGTAGGCGACGATGCGGGCGACGTTGGCCTCCGGCGGGGCCCAGCTCAGTGGGAAGCGCAGGTTGCGCCAGGCGGGCTGCGGCCCGATGTCGATCGGGAACATCAGCCCGAGCGGCTGGACGCTGCCGTCGGGCCGCGCCGCGCCCCACTGCAGCCGCAGCGACTGGCCATACATGAAGTCGCCGTCCTCCTTATACGACCAAATCGCGCCCGCGGCCGCGATCACCACCAGCGGCCGGTCCGGCGTGCGGGGCGGCATCTGGTACCACGCCGAGGTGGCGGTGGCGGCCCGGGAATTCTCGCCGTAGCTGCCCATCACCGGCGTGCGGGCCGGGTCCAGGCCGAACGGCAGCGCGGCTTCCGAACCGTTGACCCCCTTCGGTCCCTTGCCGCCGGCGGTGCCGGCCGAGTCGGTGATCGACGCGTTCGGCTTGTTGGGCGACGCGTCGGAGTTCACCACGCCGGGTTTGGTCACCACCGGGTCGGATTGCAGGTCGTCGCCAACTCCCTGCGGCGTGAAGCCGACGGGGTTGACGCCTCCCAGTGGACCGCCCGGGCCGTATTGCTGACCGGGAAGCGGTTGCAGCACACCGGCATTGGGATCGGGTTCGGCCAGCACGTCGTCGGCCATCGCGCAGCTCGTCGGCGAAAGCCCGGACACGATCGCCGCGAAGTTGGCCTTGCCGGTGGTGTAAAGCGGGTAGCGCACCACGGCGCCCTTGGCCAGCGACGCGACTTCGCCGAACACCATGATCACCGCGACCACCAGCAGCGGTGTGGACGCCAGCACACGGTTACGCCGACTGTCCTTGACCTCCGTGTGCCCGGCGTAGTCCATCCGGAAGTGCTGCCAGGCGGCCAGCAAGCCCGTCGCGATCGACAACGCCAGGAACATCGACGTCACCGGATGGCTGGCGATCACCGGCTGGATGTCGTACCACGGGACGCCGTAGTTGTTGACGTAGAACCAGCCGTTGATGCCCGAGGTGGCCCACGCCAGCATGAACAGCAGTGCGGTCACGTACAGCGTCAGGTTGCGGCGATTGTGCAGGCCGATTCGGGCCAAGGCGAACGCGGTGACCGCGCCGAGTGCGCCTGCCAGCCCGGCGAACGCGCCGAACTGGATCGCCCACTTCGTCGGCGTGGCGTGCAGCAGCAACAGCCCGATCGCGCATGTGCCGATCAACCGCCACGCCGGGCCGCTGGCCAGCCCGGGCACCTTGCCGCGACGCAGCAGGATGACCAGCATCCCGAACAGGCACAGCAGCATGATCAACACGGCGAATCGCCGCGTCATCGACCCCTCGGCGTTGTTTTCCACCGTGAGGAAGTAGTAGCGCAGGAAGTCCTGGTACCAGGCGATCGTCGGTCCGACCTTGTATTTGATGCGTGCCGACTCGGCGACGGTGGCCAGCGTCTGCGCGCGGAACACCACCAGGGTGATTGCCGACAGCGACGCGGCCAGCACCGCCAGCGGCGCCAACAGCCCGTCAGTTGCCCTGCGCCGCATGATGATCCGCGCAATTTCCCGCGCGCCGGTCAGCAGCGGGGCGATCGCGATCAGTCCTTGCGGCGCCAGCGTCGCGGTCAGCATCGCCACGATGATCGCCACCGCCGCGGGCACCAGTCGGCGGGTGGCGATCGCGATCTCCACCAGCACCCAGGTGAGGACCACGCCGAAAGCGATCAGCGGTTCGGGTCGCAGGCCGTTGTTGAACGGCAGCCAGGCGGCCAGGAACACCGCGCCGGCGGTCCACACCGCCACCCGGTTGGCGGCCAGCCCGCCGCGTGCCGGACCCAACCGCCGCAACATGTAGCGGCTGATGATCAGCCAGCACCCGATCCCGGCGAGCGTGGCCGGTAGTCGCATCCATACGCCGGCGGTGCTCACCGCCGCCAGATGCGCCAGCACTGCGTCATACCAGTCGAACGGCGCCTCGGTGGCGCCGAAGAACCGGTAGTAGTTGGCGAAGTATCCGGCCTGCCCCGAAACGCGGGCAATGGTCAGGTTGTAACCGTCATCCGACGACGTGGCACCGATGACATGCCACAGCAGCAGCGTGGAGATCACCCCGGCGTCTGCCAGCGAGGTGGCGAGCCCGGCGTGCAGCGGATGCCGCCAGTTACGTGGCGCCCGCCGCCCCGACCGCCGGTCTAGGACCGCCAGCGCGGCGATCGCGGCCAGCACGGACAGTCCGCCGAGGGCCAGCACGGCTCGCTTGAGCATTGTGGGGGAGACGATGAACCGGGTGTCGACGTCGATGCGCGCCGATAACCCCGGCTGCGGCGCCACCTTCAGGTCGGTGAAGATGCCGCCGACCGCGGGCTTCTTCTCGGGTGCGAGCTTCCCGGTGGCGCCGGGGATCCCGACGAAGTCCGCGCCGGCGCCGCCGACGTCGGCCCAGACGTGCAGCACGCTGCAGCCGCCGGCCGCGACGGCGGAACGCGGCGCTTCCGCGGCCTGCTGGTCCCGGAACGCGACGACGACCGCGTCCTTGTTTGCCCGCACGAACAGCCCGGCCTTGCCGGTCTCGAAGCCGTTGACGGGCAGCGTCGAAAGCACCAAACCGCCTTCGGCGGGCAGCGTGGCGATCGCGGCGCAGGGGACGGAGATGTCGAGCGTTCGCGGGGCCCCGGACACCAGCGGCGCGGTGATGTCGGTCACATGCCCGTCGGTGAGGCCCTGCGGCCAAAGGATCGTCGCCGTGGTCTGCTTCACCGGAAGCAGCGGAACCAACGCACACAGCAATGCCCCCGCGATCCCCGCGACGACGGCGATCCACCGCGCAAGCGTCGATCGCTCACTTTCGTCGTAGGGCACGAGGCACGATGGTAGGCGACTTGTTTCGTCTGGCGACGATGCAGCCCGCGTGGCGGCCCAGACGCGCGCGATTAAGACCAATTTGATCCCAACGGTGCGAACCGGTGACCGTGCAGGTCCTCGCGCCGGCCGCCCTGGTTTGGACCGGCCAACATGCCGGACGCATCTTCCAAACGGGTTCGACTCGTCGGCCCGGACATGGTTTAGTGGGCTAGCGGTGGTGCATTTAACAGATTCGAAACAAATCACCACCGGCCACTGGCGTGAGTTGTGGAGCACCCCTTATCTCCGTACGTCAGCTGTGGTCGCCGGGGGCGTGGTGCTTTATTCCACCAATGAGTTCCTGACGATCAGCATGCTGCCCAGCACGATCAATGAGATCGGCGGCGATCGGCTCTATTCGTGGGTGACGACGCTGTACCTCGTCGGGTCGGTGGTCGCGGCGGCGACCGTCAATTCGCTTTTGGACCGCATCGGCGCATGTCTGTCGTATCTGTTGGGTTTCGCGGTGCTGGGCACCGGCAGCCTGGTATGCGCGGCCGCGCCGAACATGGAGGTCTTGCTGGCGGGCCGGTTCTTGCAGGGGCTGGCGGGCGGTCTGCTGTGCGGCCTGAGTTTCGCGGTGATCAACGCTGTGCTGCCGCGATATCTATGGAGTCGCGGCGCGGCCATGGCATCAGCGACGTGGGGTATCGGTGCGTTGCTCGGCCCGGCGCTGGGCGGAGTTTTCGCGCAGCTCGGCGCGTGGCGGTGGGCGTTCGGCTTGCTGGCCATGCTGAGCGTGGCGATGTCGGTGCTCGCACCGGGCGTGCTGTCGGTGGACAACTGCGAACAGGACCGCGACCGCGGCACATCACGGATCCCGGTGCCGTCGATCGTCTTGCTGGGCGCCGCGGCGTTGGCGGTCAGCGTGGCGTCTCTTCCGCACAACGCCGCCGCGACGGCGGGCCTGCTGGCTGTCGGCGCCGGCCTGGCGGGCGTGTTTCTGGTCGTTGATCGGCGGATGACCACGGCGGTACTGCCCGCCAGCGTGTTCGGTTTCGGCCCGTTGAAGTGGGTCTACCTGACCCTGGGGCTGCTGGTCGCCGCGACGAAGGTTGACCTCTATGTCCCGCTGTTCGGTCAGCGGCTGGCGCATCTGGGCCCGATCATGGCGGGGTTGTTGGGTGCGGCGTTGTCGATCGGCTGGACGATCAGCGGGCTGGGTAGCGGCTCACTGAACCGGGCCCGCGCGATCGTGGGTGTGGTGATAGCGGCACCACTGGTGATGGCTGTCGGGTTGGCGCTGGCTGGGGCAACGCACATTCAAGGCGCGCCGGTGGGCGTCGTCGCGCTGTGCGCCGCCGCATTGCTGGCAGTCGGGACCGGTATCGGCGCTGCCTGGCCGCATCTGTCGGCGTGGGCAATGGGCGATGTCGACGATCCCGCCGAGGGCACCGCCGCCGCCACCGCGATCAACTCGGTGCAGCTGATTTTCGGTGCGTTCGGCGCCGGACTGGCCGGTGTCGTGGTGAACATCGCCGACGCCGGGGGTGGTGTGTCGGCCGCTCGCTGGGCATTTGCCGTGTTCGCCGCGCTGGCCCTGACCGCCTGCCTTACGGCGTTTCGCGCCGGACAGCGACAGGTCGCCTTCTAGCTCGTCACATCAGTCCCACGGGTCACTTAGTCAGGGACGAGGGCTCTTTCGGTTTTAACACCACATGCGATATCACCGGGTGATTGGCGGGCGGGGTGATATCACCGGTGTATCGAATTCGAGCATCGTGTAATACCCAGGTGCTGGTGTTCGAGGTACGCATGTGACTGGCGTTGACGCTTGCCTAGCCACTCCGGAATCAGGCGCGGTACCTGCCTCGCGCGAGTACCGTCAGGTGATCCCGGGGGGCCTCGCGAAAGGATCGGACATTGCGAGTTTCCGGTTGCCTTGTGGGTGTCGCCGCCATCGTGATCGCCGGCTCATCACCGGTATCGCCGGAATCGCCGGTGGTAGATGGCACGCGGGCGATTGCGGTGCAGCTCATCAACGGTACAAGTGCGGACTTGCCCCTCGGGGATGGCACGGCATTGCTGATGGGCGGAACGAGTATTCCGCAACCGAGTCAGCTCTACCTCGATGCGGCCGACGCGCTGTATCTGCAGCCACGCGGATTCGGCGGCACTCTGCAATCGCTATTCACCCCGGAGGATGTAAGTCCCACGTCCGAGACGCGGGGCGAGCAGATTCTCGACTCCACGATCTTGCAGAAGTTCGACGCCGGAGACGTGAGCCCACAAAACCCTCTCGTGGTGTTTGGCTACTCACAGAGCGCCGCGATCTCCTCGGAGGTAATGCGTGAGCTTGCCGGTCAGGGTGTGCCCAGCGACGATGTGCACTTCGTGCTGATCGGCGATCCGGACAACCCGGCCGGCGGCATGGAGGTGCTGAGCAGCAACCTGTCCCCGCAATACCTGGCGGCCAACGTCGCAACGCCGAACGATCTGTACCCGACGGACGTCTACACCCATGAATACGACGGTGTCGCTGATTCCCCGAAGTATCCGGTTGACCTGCTCTCAGACCTCAACGCCGCGTTGGGCTTCATCTACGAGCATGGCACTTATCTGAGCCTTACACCCGAGCAGATCGCCGACGCTATTCAACTGCCGACGTCGTCGGCGGACACCATGGTGAACTACTACATCATTCCGGCCGAGAGCCTGCCGCTGCTGGATCCCCTGCGGTTGATCCCGATAATCGGGCAGCCCCTTTATGACCTACTAGAACCCGACACTCAGATCCTGGTGAACCTCGGCTACGGCAGTATCGACCAGGGGTGGGCGTCGGGGGATGCCGACGTCGTCAGCACTTCTGGATTGTTGCCGACCGACCTGAATCTCGGCGATGTTCTCAGCGCATTGGGCAACGGCTTGCAGAAAGGGGTCGGTGACTTCATCGCCGATCTGGGAAACCCAGACACGTACCAAATCATCCCTGTGGTGCAAAACCCGTCGTTGAGCGAGGTCGGGGAGGCGGGCTACCTCTACGGCTTCCTTGACACGCCAACCCCGACGCTGTCAGAGGCCGTGCAAGGTATCACCGAACTGATCCAAGCGTTCACCTCTATGTCGTGAGGTGCACCACGAGCTACTGCCGCAGCGGCGCCGGGCTCCACCACCCGCTGCGTGTCGCCGTACCGAGGTCCAGACGGGCGGGTTGGGCGTTGGGGTAGTACGGCGTCAACCGTTGCAACGAGCCCCAGTCGCGCGACCAGTCGTCCTTCAAGTAGGTGGCCGTCGTCGTCGCTTTCACCAGCAACTCGGTGACACCGAGCGGGCCGCCGCCGTTGTTGTCCATCACCGGCGAGTTGGCCTCGGCGCCGAACCGGTCAGGCAGGATGCGC
>DATJOR010000038.1:0-21722 GCA_035506875.1 Mycobacterium sp. | reverse complement strand
GCTCGTTTGAGGATTGGGTCGGTGGTGCCCTAAGCTGGCTTGGCTCCTAACGTAACCATGTTGCGAGTACCCCGGAGAGATTCGGTTCTGGCCCCCTTCGTCTAGCGGCCTAGGACGCCGCCCTTTCAAGGCGGTAGCGCGGGTTCGAATCCCGTAGGGGGTACGCGACGCGGTGACGCGGAGCTGTAGCAAGGCCCTGTGGCGCAGTTGGTTAGCGCGCCGCCCTGTCACGGCGGAGGTCGCGGGTTCGAGTCCCGTCAGGGTCGCCAGCACGGCGAGGCACGTGCTGCCTTCCGGCCAGGTAGCTCAGTCGGTATGAGCGTCCGCCTGAAAAGCGGAAGGTCGCCGGTTCGATCCCGGCCCTGGCCACCACAGTATGTCGCAGCTTGGACCGACGTGTCTCCGTGCGAGTGACTCCCGTCTTGATCTGCAGGGACCAAAGTCATCACTTCACAACGAGCCGCTGACTCTCGCGCCTAGCCGTCATACGGTGATCTCGGGAGTAGATCATGACCCAATTCATGCGTAACAGCGACGCCTTCACCTGGGCGATGGAAAGCGATCCACGGCTGCGATCAACCGTGGTCACTGTCGTGCTGCTGGAACGATCGCCGGACTGGGACGAGGTGTGCGAACGACTGGACCTGATAAGCCGGAAACTGCCGATGTTTCGGCAACGGGTTGTGGCGTCGCCGCCCCCGGCCCCGCCGCGGTGGGAGTATGACCCGGACTTCGACTTGGACTACCACATCCGGCGTGCGGCAGCGCCGGGGGCCGGCACGCTCGACGATGTACTGAAGATAGCTCGGTTGGCCGAGATGCAGGATTTCGACCGGGCCCGGCCCCTCTGGGAGACGACGCTGATCGATGGCCTGGAAAACGGTGGCGCGGGCATGGTCTGCAAGTTCCACCACGCCCTCACCGATGGAATCGGCGGCGTCCAGATCGCGATGAACCTGTTCAATGTTTCCGAAGACCTCTATGAGCATGAGCCGCTGCCGCCCGAACCGGAGATATCCAAACCCTCGTGGCTTAGCGGCTACCGCGAAACCTGGCGCTACGACACCGGCGCGCTCGGCAGCGCCTTGACTGGCCTGGTCAAATCGGCACCGCGACTGGTTTACGAGAGTGTTCGGCGGCCGGTCGCGACGGTCCTGTCGGCAGCGGACACTGCGGCGTCGATCTACCGCACGGTGCGACCCATAAATCAGACCGGATCTCCGCTGGTAAAGAACCGCAGCATAATCCGGCGCCTTGGTGTCCACGACGTGCCGAGGCCGCTGCTGCTGGAAGCGGCGCACCGCTGCGACGGGGCGCTCAACGACGCGTTCGTTGCCGGGGTCGCTGGTGGGTTACGCCGATACCACGAGAAACATGGCGCTGAGGTCGGCGACCTGCACCTCACCATGCCGATCAGCCTGCGCACCAAAGCCGATGCCATGGGGGGAAACCGGATCACGCTGATGAGGTTTGACGTGCCGGTGGGCGAGGCCGACCCCGCAGCACGAATCAGGGCGATACACCAGCGCACCGGCGCGGTGCGCGGTGAGAAGTCCATGCCCTATACGCAGTTGATTGCCGGCGCTCTGAACCTGATGCCGCGGTGGTACATCGGTGCGGTCCTGCGCCACGTCGACTTTTTGGCCAGCGACGTGCCGGGCGTGCCGGTGCCGGTTTTTCTGGGCGGAGCCCCCGTCCGCGCGCAATATGCCTTCGGCCCGACAATCGGCTCGTCGGTCAACGTCACATTGCTCACCTATGTCGACACCTGCGCGCTGGGCATCAACGTCGACACCGCCGCGATACCCGACTACGACGTCTTCTATGAAGCTATCGTCGCCGGCTTCGACGAAGTGCTGGCGCTCGCAAGCTAAGTCAGGGCATGGTCGGCAAGGCCGACGGGTGCAGCTCTCAGGGCCTGACGTGCCTCGTCTCGTCCGGCACGCATGAATGCCGGCCAGTCGCGAGTACTGAGGAATTGGCGGTAAAAGCCGACGCCACGCACCGTTTCGTAGTCAACCGGCTCGATCATGATCAGTTTTGAGGCCGCTCGCAGCCGGTCCAGGTTTTCCCGCGCGAGTTCGACCTGCTGGCAGGTCCGAACTTGGCTGGCGACATAGAGAATGCTGGCCGGGCGATACTCCCAGCCGGTTGCGTCTTCGCCCTCGAATCGGGGTGGGTAGAACCCGTTGATGGCCAACGTGACGTCGCAGGGCTGCTCGATGTCGAGCAGGGGGTGGACGGGGAAGATGTCGACGATCCCGCCGTCGCACCAATGAAACCCGTTGAACTCGACAGGCTGGATGAAGAGTGGCAGTGCGATCGCCATATGCACGGCGCGCGCCACTGGAAGCTCTGGATATGTTCGGGGACCGATGAATTCAACGCGATTCTGCTCGACATTCCAGATCGGCGCATAAGCAGGGACGGGCAGGTCGCCCAGCGTCATATCGCCGAGCAGACCTCGGTAGGTGTCTTCGATCGCGTCGCCGGCGATGATGCCGGCGAACCCCCGCCCGACTCTGAGTGCCAGCCGCAACAGCCGGCTCCAGTCGAGGTCGACGTAGTCCCGGGGCAGCAGCCCCAAGGTGAAGGCCGCTACTTTCTCCGCGCTGATCCCGGCCGCCAGGGGAAACCCGAACAAGGCCGAGCCCGAGCACAGCGAGTAAACAGACGGACATAGACCGCCTTCTTCGAGCGCACGCGCGGCACCCACCACCGACGCCATTGCGCCACTTCCGCCGGTCGCCGCCAACGCGATCCGCTGACCGCTCGTGACGCTGGTCGGGTACGGCTGGATCGCGGGAAACGGTTGCCGCTCTTGGACGTCGAATCGGCGGACCGGCAGGCGCAAAATTGCCTGCGCTGCGTCTGTGAGTAAGCCGGCATCCTGACGCAATCCCTCCGCCCACTCACGGCTACGGGTTATCGCGTTGAAGTATTGCCGAAGGCGAAAGACGTCCAGTAATGCGCCGAGCATGCTCAGTAACTATGCGCTGCCACAGCATCTCAGCACAGAGTCCTCCGTCGTCACTGCAGAGGCCCATCGGCCCGATCTCAGGCCGCCTAACCCCCGTAGGTGGGGCCTTGTACGCCGTCGCGGTAGGTCGTGCATTTCTGCGCGATGCAACACGTCTCGATCAGGCTGGGCGCCTGACCGAAGTGAGGTGATACCTCCTGCGACGTGTATTGGCCACCGGAGCTCGCGCACTGATCCTGGACACCGGTCGCGTGGGCAAGAGGGGCGGTCAAGATCGTCGCCGCGACCGCAATTCCGAATACAAGGCGCTTCATGTTCCTCCGTCGTTCTGACTGCGTCAGTTTACCGGCATCGTCGGCCTTCGTAGCTGCTCGGAGACGCAGGTAAACTACAGGGATGTTATTCGGCGTGCCGCGGGCGACGATCGCCCTCGCCGAGCAAAGGAACGGCCCATGGACCCACTCAAAATTTCCAGTGTTGAACTCGACGATCGGGATCCCTTTCGAGCGACCTTCAACGTGCACCTGACCCGCGACATGACCGACTTCGAGCGCCAGATGCTGCCTCCGCTGCTCTCCGGCGGCTTCTCACCGTCAGAGGCCCGGGGTTCGGCGGTAGTGGCCATCAGGAATGCGACCATCGCGATGATCGAAGATCACCGGGAGCTGCTCAAACAGATTGTCGCCGAGGCCGAATCGCTCGCCAAGACAATGGAACACGATCAACACGGGGTCGCCGCCCAAGTCGCGGCCAGAGTGAAGGATGTCCGGCAGCGCGCTGCCGCCATCGACTGGAGCTGATGCATCGTCACGGATAATGAGGCGGTGACCGCCACGTGTCGGCTCCTGTTTGCGCTGTCCGTCGTGATGTGGGCCGTCGGCGGGGCTGCCCCTGCCGACGCCGACGTTCCTCCGCTCAGCGCCGAGGCGCGCTCGGCGGGATTCGCCGACGTTCGCTCCGTAGTGCCCAGCGCGATAATCGACCTGCGCTATGCGACCGCGAACAACTTCACCGGCATACCGTTGTATCCCCCAGACGCCCGTTGCCTGGTACACGAATCCATGGCCCCCGGTCTCGCCGCCGCTGCCCAGATCTTGGCTTCGCACGGCGACGTGCTCGTGTTCTGGGACTGCTATCGACCGCACGATGTGCAGGTCAAGATGTTTAACGTTGTGCCGAACCCCGCCTGGGTGGCCAAGCCCGGTTCCGAGGCCCGCAGCCACGAGGCGGGCCGCTCGGTTGACGTGACGGTCGCAAGCGCCCAACAACCATGCCCGCCCCCGCGGCAGCTCGCCGGCAGATGCCTCGTCGACATGGGAACTGACTTCGACGACTTTTCTCCCCGCGCAACCGCTTTCGCCACCGCCGGCGTCAGCGCAGACGAGCAGGCGAATCGGGCCCGGCTACGCGACGCGATGAAGGCCGGCGGATTGTCGGTGTACTCCGGTGAATGGTGGCATTTCGACGGCCCCGGCGCGGGAGTCGGGCGTCCCATCCTCAACGTGCCGGTCGACTAGACTTCTCATATTATGGGACAACTATTTCGCATCATGAAATAGGTGGCCGTAGCCTTGCGTTTGGGGATTGGTGAGAACGCAAGGAGCCACACGATGACAAGCAACCCTCAGGCCGTCTACACCCATGGGCATCACGAGTCGGTGCTACGCGCACACCGCAGGCGCACCGCTGAGAACTCCGCCGGTTACCTGCTGCCGCATCTGCGGCCGGGGATGTCGGTACTCGACGTGGGTTGTGGGCCCGGGACCATTACCGTCGACCTCGCCGCCCGGGTCGCGCCCGGCCGGGTCGCCGCGGTTGAAATGACCGATGAGGCTTTGGATCTGGCTCGCGCAGAGGCGCAAGCCCGCGATCAATCAAACATCGAGTTCGTGACATCCGACGTGCATGCGCTCGACTTCCCTGACAACACCTTCGACGTCGTGCACGCGCATCAGGTGCTGCAACACGTGGCCGACCCGGTGCAGGCGCTGCGGGAACTGCGGCGGGTGTGTGTGCCGAGCGGGATCGTCGCAGTCCGTGACGCCGACTATTCGGGATTCATGTGGTTCCCGCAGCTTCCGACGCTGGATCGCTGGCGCGAGCTGTACGACGCGGCGGCGCGCGCGAACGGCGGCGAGCCCGACGCGGGGCGGCGGTTGTTGTCGTGGGCCCAGGAGGCGGGCTTCGACGACATCACCCCCATGGGCAGCATGTGGTGCTTTGCCACGCCGGAGACCCGCGATTGGTGGGGCCGGATGTGGGCGGACCGGATCGTCGAGTCGGCCCTGGCCCGTCAGCTGGTGGACACAGGAATGGCCACCGCCGGAGAGCTCGACGAGATCGCAGCGGCCTGGCTGGACTGGTCCGCCGCTCGGAATGGCTGGCTGGCCATCCCGCATGGCGAGATTTTGTGCCGGGCCTAAGCAGCTTCGTAAGCATCCTTTAGGCACGCCAGCCTGCGGTATTGGCATTCTCTTTTTTTGCAAGTACGTTATCAGTCGATGGATAACCGCACCGAAACCTCATCCGGCATCCCGCTGGAGCCCGTGTACGGGCCGGGGGACCGTGGTAGCGAGCCGCCGCCACCCGGCGTCTATCCATTCACCCGCGGCAACTTCGCCAGCGGCTACCGGGGCAAGTTGTGGACGCTGCGGCAGTACTCCGGATTCGGCACCGTCGAGGAATCCAACCGCCGTTATCGCTACCTGCTGGAACAGGGCGGGACCGGGTTATCGGTAGCGCTCGACCTGCCGACGCAGTGTGGCTATGACTCCGATGATCCCGAGTTCGGCGAAGAGGTCGGCCGGGTCGGCGTCGCGATCGACACCCTGGCTGACGCCGAGATCCTGTTCGACGGGATTCCGCTGGACAAGATCAGCACCAGCTTCACGATCAACGGCACCGCCGCGATCCTGCTGGCGTTCTATGTGGCGGCCGCCGAGCGCAAAGGTGTGCCGCGCGCCAAACTCACCGGGACCATCCAGAACGACATCCTCAAGGAATACGCCTCACGCGGCACCTGGATCTGGCCGCCGGAGCCGTCGTTGCGGTTGATCGCCGACACCATCGAGTTCTGCGCTGCCGAGGTCCCCAAATTCAACGCAATCTCGGTGGCCGGCGCGCACTTTCGTGACGCCGGGGCCAACGCGGTGCAAGAGATGGCGTTCACCCTGGCCGATGGCGTCACTTATTGCGACACCGTGGTGGAGCGCGGCCGCATGACCATCGACCAATTCGCGCCGCAGATCTCGTTCTTCTTCTACACCCACGGTGATTTCTTCGAGGAAATCGCCAAATATCGTGCCGGACGGCGACGTTGGGCGACGATCGTGCGGGAACGCTACGGCGCCACCACCGACAAGGCATCGATGTTCCGCTTCGGCTGCGTGTGCGGCGGTGCGTCGTTGTATGCCCCGCAGGCACAGAACAACCTGGTGCGAGTGGCCTACGAGGCGATGGCCGCCGTGCTCGGTGGCGTGCAGTCGATGTTCACCGCGGCCTGGGACGAGCCGTTCGCGCTGCCGACCGAAGAGTCCACGACGCTGGCGCTGCGCACCCAACAGATCCTGGCCCACGAAACCGGGGTAGCGCGGGTCGCGGATCCGCTCGGCGGCTCCTACTTCGTCGAGGCGCTCACCGACGCCACCGAGACCCGCATCATCGAGATCATGCATGACCTCGAGCAGCACGGCGGAATGGTCCGCGCCATCGAAGACGGTTACCTGCAAGGGCTGATCGCCGACGAGGCCTTTCGGATCCATCAGGACATTGAAGCCGGCACCCGCCCGGTCGTCGGGGTCAACCGCTTCGTCTCCGAGGAGCCGCCGCCGGAAATCGTCACCTACGAACTGGACGCCGAAGGACGCGATCTCCAACTCAAGCGGCTCTCCAAAGTCAGAGCCGAAAGAGACACTGCCGCGGTCGAATCCAGCCTTGCCGAGCTGTCGCGGGCAGCCGAGGGAACGGACAATCTAATGCACAAGCTGATCGACTGCGCGAACGCCTACTGCACGGTCGGTGAGATGGTCTCCACGCTCAAAGCGGTGTGGGGCGAATTCCAGCAGCCGGTGGTGTTCTAGATGGCAGTGCGGATCCTGGTCGCCAAGCCCGGTCTTGACGGACATGACCGCGGGGCGAAGATCGTCGCCCGCACCTTGCGCGACGCGGGATTCGAGGTGATCTACACCGGTATCCGGCAGCGCATCGAGGACATCGCGTCTATCGCCGTCCAAGAAGATGTTGCCGTCGTCGGGCTGAGCATTCTGTCCGGTGCTCACGTCGCGTTGACCACCCGCACCATCGAAGCGTTGCGCGCGGCCGACGCCGCGGACATCGCGGTTGTGGTCGGCGGAACGATACCCGAGTCTGACGTACCCAAGCTGCTGGCCGCCGGGGCAGCAGCGGTATTTCCTACCGGGACTTCGCTCGATGTTCTGGTGCGGGATATCCGCACCCTGACCGGCGAGGACCCCGGCCCAGGCTCGAAAGGAAGAGTGGAATCGTGCGCGTCGGAGTGATGATCGGCGCCGAGCGCGGCGATATGGCCCGCAAGGTCGCCAAGTTGGCCTCCGATATCGAATGGGCCGAATCGGCGGGGCTGGATACCGCGTGGATGCCGCAGGTGCCCAACGACTTCGACTGTCTGACCATGGTGTCGCTGATGGCCGCGCACAGCTCGCGCATCGAGCTGGGCACCGCGGTAGTGCCGCTGCAAGCCCAGCATCCGATTGCTCTTGCCCGCCAAGCGCTCTCGACGCACGCGGTGGCCGGTGGTCGGCTGGCATTGGGCGTCGGGCCGTCGCACCATTGGATCATTCGAGACATGCTCGGCCTGCCGTATGAGAAGCCGGCCGCCTACACCCGCGACTACCTGCAGGTGCTCAACGCCGCCGTCGCCGGTACGGGATCGGTTGATGTCGAGAATCATTCGTTCACGGTGCACAATCCGATGGCGATCGGAGCCGATAACCCGATGCCGGTGTTGGTCGCCGCACTGGGTCCGGTGATGCTGCAACTTGCCGGGGAACTGGCCGACGGCACCGTGTTGTGGATGGCCGATGAGCGTGCGATCGGCGATCACATTGCGCCGAAGATCACCAAGGCCGCCGCGGATGCGGGGCGGCCCGCGCCGCGGATCGTCGCGGGTATCCCGGTATGCCTTTGTGCACCTTCCCAAGTCGACGATGCCAAGGAGCGGGCCAACCGCATCCTGGGCGAGGCTGAGGTATCGCCCAACTACCAACGCCTGCTCGAACGCGGCGATGCCCGCGACGTCGGCGATCTGTGTGCGGCCGGCGATGAAGAAGCCATCCTGTCGCGCATGCGCCGATTCGCCGACGCCGGAGTCACCGACCTGTCGGTGCGCCTGCTGCCGATCGGTGACAACCGCGACGAGCTCATCGCCTCCAAGCAGCGCACCCGCGAGATGATCGCCGCTCTCGCAACGGAACTGCGGTGACAACCGCAGCACCGCTGACTGGGATACGAATTCTCGAAGTCGGCACCATGCTGGCAGGCCCGTACGCGACGATGCTGCTCGCCGACCTCGGTGCCGAGGTGACCAAGATCGAACCCGTCGGCGGCGAGATCTCGCGCAGCGTCGGGCTGAGCTACTTCGCCAGCCTCAACCGCAACAAATCCAGCATCTGCCTGGACCTGAATTCCGATGCGGGACAGCAGCGTTTGGGCGAACTGGTATCGGGATCCCACGCGTTGCTGGTGAACCTGAAGCCATCGGCCATCCGCCGGCTGGGCCTGACCTATGAGCAGCTGCGACGGTGGAACGAGCGGATCGTCTGCGTAGCGATCACCGGATTCGGGCTGTACGGCGGCGACGACCCGGCATTCGACTATGTGGTGCAGGCGGGGGTCGGTATCGCCGCGTTGACGGGCGATCCAGACGGGCCGCCCACGTTGCCCGGTTATTCGTCGGCGGACAACTCGACCGGAATGTGTGCGGCGCTAGGGCTTCTGGCGAAAATCATCTCCGGCACAGGCGGGCAAGTTGATGTGTCGTTGCGCGACGTAATGCTGTCGCAGCTCAACTATCACGCATCCGCCTACCTCAATGATGGGGTTGAGCCGACGCGCAGGAATAACGGCGCACACTCGTATTACGTTCCGGCTCAGCTATTTCCGACTGCCGCCGGATACCTTGCGCTGTTCATCACGCACGACGGCTTCTGGAAATCCTTCGCCGCGGAGGCGGGGATCCACGGCTTCGAACAGATGGCTGAACGGGTTTCCCGGCGTGACGAGGTGCTCGCCGTTGTTACCGCCGCGCTGCGCGCAGATACCGCCGCCAGTTGGGAAGCCCGCTTGCGTCCGCTCGGGGTGCCGGCGGCGGCGGTGCGGACCTTGCCCGAAGCGTTGCAGGCCACACCGCAAATCGTCGTCAATGCAGGCGATTTCCGCTTGGTCGGGAATCCGATCCGGGTCGACGGATACCAGCCCGACTACCGCCCGGCGCCGGGGCTGGCCGTCGACTGAGATCAGTCCGGCGCGCTGAGGTGCGCTTCGGCCAGTTTACGAAAGACCGCCACCAACCGGCTGCGATCATCGGCTCGGCTGGCCAACACGACGTGGCTGGGCTCAACACCCTCCAACGGGACTGTGACGATGTCGGGCCGCAGGCTGTTGAGGTGAATCCCGGCCGTGATGGCCACCGCCTGCCCGGCGGCAATCACCTCGAACTTGTCTTCCAGCGCCTCGATAAACGGGCCATCCGGTGCGCGGCGCCCATCGGGGCGCGGATCGACCCGCCAGAAGGCACTCCAGGTCGGATCGGAGCCTCGCACCCGTGGGATGGGTTCGTCGGCGATGTCTTCGAGGGTGACCGATCGGCGGCCGGCCAGGCGATGATCGGCCGACACCGCCAGCACCCGAGGCTCGTCATAGAGGATCGTCACGTGCAGCCGGTCGGTCGGAAAGGGCAGCCGGGTCACCACAGCGTCGACTCGATGGTCAAGTAGCGCATCACGCGCTTGGTCCCAGTCCACGTGCATGACTTGCACTTCGGCGTCGGGGTGCTCGCGGCGCATCTCGCGCACTGCCGGGGTGACGATCAGGCCCGACGTATAGCCGATCGTGATGCGGCTGGGCTGGGCTGCTGCGCGGGCCTGCGCTGCGGCCTGCGATGCCGAACGCAGCAGCGCCTTCGCGCGCGGCAGGAACACGTCGCCGGCCTCGGTGAGCCGGGTGCCTTGTGGCGTGCGATCCAACAGGCGCACACCCAACTGCTGCTCGAGACGCCGGATCTGCCGGCTCAGCGAGGGCTGCGCGACGCGCAGAGCGGTGGCAGCGCGACCGAAGTGTCGGTGCTCGGCCACCACGACGAAGTATCCGACCAGCCGCAAGTCGAGATCTATCACCGGCGATGCCGATTCAGTCATACACGAAGTGTAGCCACTCGATCGCATCGCCTGCCTGCACATAGCATTACTGAGCTGCTGTGATGCCTAGATTGCATCGCGCCATATGAAATAGGACTTGGACAGGTTCCGGGGGGCGTCATTGACTTGATGGCATCGACCAGAAAGGGCGAGAAAGGGCCAGAAAGGGATTGCCATGCACGTCTTTGTTACCGGCGCGAGCGGACACATCGGTTCGGCCGTCGTCGACGAACTCTTGGAGGCCGGGCACCACGTCACCGGCCTGGCCCGTTCGGACACGTCCGCCGCGGCGCTGACGGCCAAGGGCGCCACGGTGCATCGGGGCGACCTCGCCGATCTCGACGGCCTTCGGGCCGCGGCCGCAGCAGCCGATGGCGTAATCCACCTCGCTTATCGGGACGATTTCGACAGAGACTTCGTTGGTGCCGCCGAAACGGATCTGCGTGTCGTCGAGGCAATGGGTGAGGCGCTGGCGGGCTCCGACCGCCCGTTGGTAAACACCTCCGGAACGCTATTGCTGGCGGGAGTCGCGCAAGGACGGACCGCGACGGAAAACGATGTCGCCGAGGGCGGTCCGCGGATCGACTCGGAGAATGCGACCATCGCCATGGCCGAACGCGGCGTGCGATCGTCCGTCATTCGGCTGTCGCCGCTGGTGCACAGCACACTCGATCATCACGGCTTCGCCCACCGCCTGATCGACATCGCCCGCGAAAAAGGCGTCTCCGCCTACGTCGGCGACGGTTCCAACCGCTGGCCCGGCGTCCACACGCTCGATGCCGCGCGCCTGTACCGGCTTGCGGTCGAGGCGGCCCCGCCAGGGACCAGGTTGCATGGTGTCGCCGACGAAGGCGTGCCGTTCCGTGACATCGCGGCCGTCATCGGCCGTCACCTTGACCTGCCGGTGGTGAGTATCTCCGCCGAGCAGGCGTATGAGCACTTCGGATTCCTTTCGGTCTTCGGATCTTTAGACAATCCGACGTCAAGTGCCCTAACACGGAAAGTGCTCGACTGGCATCCCGACGGTCCAGGCCTTATCGACGATCTCGACGCGGGCCACTACTTCCAACAGTAATGGCCTTCCAACCACCGGGGCCGGTAGGCGTTTGCCTGCCGGTCTCGTTCACCACCACCCCGCCGGCCGATCTGCAGCGTACGGCCGTGCGGCGTCTTAAAGACGCAGGTTACCAAGCGATTTGGACGAATGAGGTCGTCGGCAAGGACGCCTTCGTGCAACTCGGCGTGCTGCTGGCCGCGACCGAGCGGACGGTGATGGGCACCTTTATCGCCAATATCTGGGCCCGACCGGCGCAGACCATGCATGCCGCGGCCGCCCAACTCGCCGAGGCGTATCCCGGCAGGCTTGCGGTAGGCCTGGGTGTCGGGTATCCCGAACAGGCGGCAAGCGTCGGGCAGGAATTCGGCAGTCCGCTAGCCATGATGCGCGACTACCTCGAGCGGATGGATACCCTCACCTGGCCGCCGGCGCCTGACGCGGCGTATCCGCGGATAATCGCCGCCAACGGGCCGAGGATGCTTGCGCTGGCCGGCGAGATCGCCGATGGGGCAATGCCGGCCGGACTGCCCTCGACTTTCACCGCGCGAGCTCGCCAGGTGCTTGGGCCCGACAAGCTCTTGGTCGTCGGACTGTCGGTGATCCTGGACGCCGACGCTGGAAGAGCGAAAGCCGCTGCGCGGGAATCAGTCTCGAACCGGCTCGCCGCGTCGTCATACGCGGCCAGGATCACCGAGCTGGGCTACTCGGCCCGAGAGATCACCGAGGTGGGCGATCGACTAGTGGATGATATTGTCGCCCATGGTGATTCGGCGTCCGTCGCAGCCAAGGCGCGCGAGCACCTGCGCGCCGGCGCGGACCATGTGACGCTGCTACTGCCGGTGGGCGGCGAGTTCAGCTCGGGCATCGACCAACTCGAACAACTCGCACCGGCGCTGGCTGAACTCGGTTAGTTCGACGCCGGATTCGTGTAGGCCCGAGTGGGCGAGATCAGCACGGCGGTGCGTCGTTGCTCGCGCATCACCCGGTCATAGGTGTCCCAGTCGTCGTGGGTTCCGCCGGCGGCGGTGAAGATCTCGCGCAACAGCACCCGCAGCCGCTCATCATCCACGTCGGGATGGGGGTCATCGGGTCCGATCAGCTGCGCCGAACCCTCGACGGTGGCCCACTGCCAACCGGAACGGGCTGTGACCGTGGTACGTGGATCGGCACGCAGGTGGGCCAGCTTGCGGGCGCCCCCGATGGCAACCAGCGCGACGACCGGCTCCTTCGTGAACGGGTGTTCCATGACCCCGGCGTTGACCACCGATGATTGGGCGCTGCCATCGGCGCGCAAAGTGGTGAACACGATAAGCCCATGGTCAGCAGCGGCGAGATCAGCGAAGCCTGAAAGATCGGTCATGTGTGAGACTCCGTTCCAGGTCGCTATTCGTAAACCACCGTCACCGATTCTGTGTCGGGCACTGCCTGACACGTCAAGATGTAACCATCGGCGAGCTCGTCTTCTTCCAGCACATCGTTGGTGCGCATGGTGGCGCTGCCCTCTTTGAGCAACGCCATGCACGTCCCGCAATTGCCGGCCTCACAACTGAACGGCGGGGAGAGCCCGGCCCGGCGCGCGGTCTCCAGCAGCGTCTCACCGGCGACCTGCGGGACCGACACTTTCTTGCGCTCGAGGTGGATCGTCACGGTGCCTTCGGCTGCGTCAGGAGCGGGTGCGTCGGTGGCGGTGGCTTTCACCGGCGGTGACGCGTCGAAGTCCTCGACGAGGACTCGCGCCCCGTCCGGCAGCGCCGAGCGCACCACGGCCATGAAGCCTTCCGGGCCACACACATAGCATTCGGCGTCGGTATCGCTGCCGACGAACTTCCCGACTGCGTCCGGATTCAACAGCCCGTGCTCGACGTCGATGTGACGGTCCACCAACAGCCGGCCGGGATAGCGCTCGACGAGTTCGTCGATGGCCGCCTCGAAGATCACCGAGGCGCGGTCGCGGTCGGCGCACAGTATCCGCACCGTGCGCTCGGTGGTCGCCAACGCGCTCTTGGCCAGCGACAGGATCGGCGTGACGCCGCTACCGCCGGCGAACGCCAGCAACGGCACCGCGGGACCCGAGGCCGGGCTCAACACGAAGGTGCCCGCGGCTCTGGTCATGGTGAGCTCGTCGCCCTCGACCACGTTGTCGACCATCCAATTGGAGACTTTGCCGCCGGCCACCCGCTTGACCGTGGTCATCAGCTCGCTGTCGGTCTCCGGCGCGCTCGACATCGAGTACGACCGATACAACTCCTCGCCGTCGACCGTGACATGGAAGGTGCAGAACTGGCCGGCACGATAGCTGAACGGCTTTTCGTGCGGGTCGAGCACGAAGGTGCGGGTGTCGGCGGTCTCCTTGATGATCCGGGTCACCGTGGCCCGCTGGAACACGTGCCGTTCCGCCATGCCTGCACCTTCCACACTTTGCGTTCTTCACTTCAGAGAATACTATTCTCTCAAAACGATAGGATGTTCTCAATGTTTTCCACGTCGTCGGCTGCGCTCGTCTTCGAGGACCAGCGCTACAGCCTCGCGCAGCTCAATGCGCTGGCTGATGGGCTGGCGGCGAGCCTGCGCGGGCGTGGCGTCACGGCCGGTGACCGGGTGGCGTTGATGTCGTCCAACCGCCCCGAGTTCGTCGTCGCGCTGCATGCGATTTGGCGGCTGGCCGCCAGCGTCGTGCTGATCAGCCCGGCCTGGAAGCGCGGCGAAGTCGAGCACGCGTTGGCGTTGACGAACCCGTCCCACGCCGTCGGCGACCACGCGGTGCTGTCCGGAGTGATGCCGATGCTGCACCTAGACGAGCCGATCGACCCGGGCGAACCGGTGTCCGACGAGCCGCCGCTGGATGCCGATGCGGTGCTGGCGTTCAGCTCGGGCACCACCGGCCTGCCCAAGGCGGTGCGGCACACCCACGCATCGCTGCACGCCGCGGTTCGGCATTGGCGCGACGCGCTGAGCCTGACCGCCCGCGACCGCATCCAGATCACCACACCGCCGTCGCACATTCTCGGCTTGCTCAACATCGAGACGGCACTGCAGACCGGGGTCTGGATGCGCCTTCATCGCCGGTTCGACATCGACCGGATCCTGCAGCACATCCAAGACGACCGGATCACGGTCGAGATGGCAGTCGCGCCAATCGCTTTGGCGATCGCCTCGCACCCGCATCTTGAGTCCTACGACCTTTCGTCGTTGCGGTTCATCATGTGGGGCGCAACACCGGTCAGCGAGAGCGTCGCCCAAACCGTCACCCGGCGCACCGGCATCGGGTGGGTTCCCGCGTACGGCACCACCGAACTGCCGGTCATCGCCTGCAACCCGCTCGATGGTGCCCGGCTCGACTCGGTGGGGCGGCCGGTGCCCGGCGTGGACGTGCGGGTGGTGTCGCTGCAGACCGGCGAGCCCGTCGAACCGGGCGAGGTCGGCGAGATCCAGGCACGCTCGGAGTCGCTGATGGCCGGTTATCTGCCCTGTGAGGCGGCGCGAGATGGGTTGTGCGACGGGTGGTATCGCACCGGCGATGTCGGGCATCTGGACGCTGGCGGCTGGTTGCGGATCACCGATCGGTCCAAGGAGATGATCAAGGTTCGCGGTTTTCAGGTCGCGCCCGCCGAGATCGAAGCCGTGCTGCACGCTCATCCCGCAGTCGAAGACTGCGCGGTGTTCGGCATCCCTG
The DNA here is from genome assembly GCA_035506875.1 of Mycobacterium sp. Taxonomy (GTDB): domain Bacteria; phylum Actinomycetota; class Actinomycetes; order Mycobacteriales; family Mycobacteriaceae; genus Mycobacterium. Next base: position 6,621 of record DATJOR010000038.1, on the reverse strand, counting down.
ACGGCGTCGACGGCGAGTCGGTCGTCGCCGCGGTCGCGGCCCGGGCGCCGGTCGACGCCGCCGAACTCACTGCCCGGGTGGGGGAGCGGTTGGCGTCGTACAAAAACCTGAGCCGTGTGGTGTTCGTGTCCGAGATACCTCGGCTGCCCTCCGGGAAGGTGCTACGCCGAGTTTTGAAGGAGCGTTATGGATGTACGTCTGACAGCTGAACAACAACAACTGCGTGACGCCGCAGCCAAGCTGGCCGACGACCTCGGCCCCGGTTCGGTGCAAGATCTCACCGACGACGGTCGAATTGCCCGGCTGGACAAGCAGATCGAGATGACCGGCTGGCGATCGCTGCGTTCCGATGGGGCCTCCGGTGTGGAGGTGGCCATCGTCGCCGAGGAATTCGGCCGCGGATTGGTGGACGCGCCGTTCCTCGGACCGGTGCTCGCCGACGATCTGGCCCTGCACGTCGGCGGCGACGGCGACGGCTCCACGATCGCCGTAGGGGCCCGCGGCATCGACGCCCGGGGCTGTCAGCGGGCGTTGGCATTGGACGGCACGACGGTGCTGGCCGCCGACCTGGGCGCGGCCGGGGAGTCCGTGGACCTGACCAGATCCACCGCTGAGCTGTCCGGAACGACAAGCGCCATAGGCGAACTGGACTCCGACGTCGCCGTGCGGTGGCTGGCACTGGCCCTGGCAACCACGTCCGCGGACCTGGTCGGAACCGCCAGAGGCGCGCACACCCTGGCTTGCGAGTACGCGAAAATCCGTGAGCAATACGGTCATTCGATCGGCTCCTATCAAGCCATCGCGCACCTGCTGGCGGAAAGCCTGGCACTGATCGAGGGTTCGGTGAGCGTGCTACGGCATGCCGCCTGGGCGGTTGACGAGCTGGCGCCGGCCGAGGCGATCCGGGCCGCTCGCGTGGCGAAGGTCTACTGCGCGCGCGCCGCGCGAACGGTGTGCGAGACCGCGATCCAGGTGCACGGCGGCATCGGCATGACCTGGGAATGCCTGGCACATGTCTATCTGCGGCGTGCGCTGACATCGACCGAACTATGGCTCGTCAAGCTGGAGGAGATCGACGTTGGACTTTCGTGATTCGACCGACGAAGCCGCCTTCCGTGATCGGCTACAATCGTGGCTTGCGCTGCACGCCAAGGAATTTCCCAGCTCGGGTGACGAGTACTGGGCCCGGCAGGGCGAGTGGCATCGCGCGCTGTACGAGGGCGGCTTCTTCGGGTTGTCCTGGCCCCGCGAGTACGGCGGGCAGGAGCTGCCGCCGGTGTACGACGTCATCCTCGACGAAGAGCTGGCGCGGGCCGGCGCGCCGCCTCGACCCAGCCTCGGCTACCTGGTCTCAGGCCTGACCCGGCACGGCAGCAAGGAGCTGTGCCAGCGCTTCTTGCCCGGCATGATCAACGGCACCGAGCGATGGTGCCAGGGTTTCAGCGAGCCCGGCTCCGGCTCGGATCTCGCTTCGCTGACCACCACCGCCACCCGCGACGGCGACAACTACGTCATCCAGGGCCACAAAATCTGGACCAGCTACTCCGACGTCGCCGACTGGTGTCTGCTGTTGGCCCGCACCGATCCGGACGCCAAGCGCCATCGCGGTATCTCGGCGTTCATCATCTCGATGAAACAGCCTGGCGTGCAACAGCGTCCGCTGCGGATGATCAACGGTGTCACGACCGAATTCGGGCAGGTGTTTTTCGACGGCGCGACGGCACCGGCCGCGCACATGGTCGGTGGTCCGGGCGAGGGCTGGCCGCTGGCGATGACGGTGGTCGGCCACGAACGCGAACCGTCCACGCTGGGCTACGCGGCACGTTACGGCAAGCTCGTGCGTGAGCTGGCCGCGCGCACCGATGGCCCGCCTTCTCCCGAATTAGCCTGGGCCGCAGTGCAAACCGAGATGTTGACTCACCATGTCCGACGGCGGTTGTCCGAACAACTCGACGGCGTGACGCACACGTCGGACGGATCGCTGGACAAGTTGCTGATGACGTGGGTCGAGCAGTCGGTCGGCCACGCCGCGCTGGCTGTCACGGGTATCGACGACCCCGACCTGCTGTCCGCCTACCTCTACAGCCGCGCCCAGAGCGTTATGGGCGGGACATCGCAGATCCAGAAGAACATCATCGCCTCACGAATCTTGGGATTGTAGGAGTGATCGCGAACGCGGGCGAAGCCCGGGTGAAGCGGGTCACGACCATCGAAGGAGCCTGACGTGTACGACATGCCGACCGAAATCGACGTCCAAGCCGACGGGCCGCTGCGGCTGATCACGTTGAACCGGCCCGATTCGCTCAACTCGGTCAACGACGACCTGCATCATGGGTTGGCGAAGCTCTGGCAGCGGATGAGCGATGACCGCAGTGCCCGCGTCGCGGTGATAACCGGTGCAGGACGGGCCTTTTCGGCGGGCGGCGACTTTACCTACCTCAAGGAGTTGGCGGGCGACGCCGACCTGCGGGCCAAGACCATCGCCGACGGGCGCGAGATCGTGCTGGGCATGGCCCGCTGCCGGGTGCCGGTGTTGGCGGCGGTCAACGGACCGGCCGTCGGGCTGGGCTGCAGCCTGGTCGCGTTGAGCGACATCGTCTACATCGCCGAAGACGCCTACCTGGCCGACCCGCACGTGCAGGTCGGGTTGGTGGCCGCCGACGGCGGGCCGCTCACCTGGCCGCTGCACATCAGCCTGCTGCTGGCCAAGGAGTACGCGCTGACCGGCACCCGGATCTCCGCCGAGCGGGCGGTCGAACTTGGCCTGGCCAACCACGCGGTGGCCGACCCCGTCGCCGAAGCCGTGAAGGCCGCGAAGAAGATCCTCGAACTACCGCAGCAGGCGGTCGAGAGCACCAAACGCGTCCTCAACGTGCATCTCGAGCGCGCGGTGCTGGCCACGATCGATTACGCGCTGTCCGCCGAGAACCAGTCCTTCCAGACCGAGGACTTCCGCTCGATCGTGACCAAGTTGGCGGCCGGCAAGAACTGACTCGTCAGGTGGCTCGCTTGCCGACGAGTGTGAAGCTAGCGTCACAGTCGTCGTCCAGTGTGAAGCTAGCTTCACACTGGGCGGGAGGCTACTTCGGCGGGAAGCGCAGCGCACCGTCCAGCCGGATGACCTCGCCGTTGAGGTAATCGTTCTCGACGATGCTCTGCACGAAGGCGCCGTACTCTGCCGACCGGCCCATCCGCTTGGGGAAGGGCACTTGCGGGCCCCAGTACGCCTCCAACTGATCACCCGCCTGGCCGTAGGCCGGCGTGAGGAACGTGCCCGGCGCAATGGTGACTACGCGGATCCCGAGTGGGGACAGGTCGCGGGCGGCGACCAGCGTCATGCTCACGACGCCACCCTTGGCCGCCGCGTACGGCAGCTGGCCGATCTGGCCCTCGTAGGCGGCGATCGATGCGGTGTTGATGATGACGCCGCGGGCGCCATCGACCGGTTCCTGGCGCGCCATCGCCGCAGCGGTCAGCCGCATCACGTTGAACACTCCGGTGAGGTAGACGTCGATCGTCGTCTTGAAGCCGTCCAGGTCCAACGGTGAGCCGTCCTTGCCGACCAGCCGGCCGCCGCTGGCCGGCCCCCCGTGCGCATCTACCGAGATACGCAGCGGGGCAAGCGATTCCGCTTCGGCTACCGCAGCCTGTACGTCGTCGGCATTGGTGGCGTCGGTGCGCACATAGCGGGCGTCGAGCTCGCTGGCCAGCTCCTTGCCTTTGTCGTCGGCCAGATCGGCGATCACCACCTTGGCCCCCGCAGCATGCAACCGGCGAACCGTCGCCTCACCCAGGCCGCCGGCGCCACCGACGACGACCGCGGATTTACCGCTGATTTGCATAGGGGTTCCCTTTCTTGCAATTCATACTCTCGACCTGTGAGAATAGTATTCTCATGACGTCGCGGACGACTCGGGTCCCGCTTGTCGAGTTGGAGAGGAGCCGTGCGGAATGGGTTCGGCCACCGTCATCGAGGTTCCCACTGCATGATCGTCAGATGACGATCGCCGATCTGATCGACGCCGCACGTGGCGGATCGCCGCGGGCCGCGGGCCGGTTGCTCAGCCTGGTCGAAGGTGAGCGTCGCGACGAGGTGCTGGCGAGCCTCGGTCCGTCGTCGGTGCTGGTCATCGGAATCACCGGCCCGCCGGGTGCCGGTAAATCGACGACGGTCGCGGCGTTGGTGGGGGCCTACCGGCAGCGCGAACTGCGGGTGGCGGTGCTTGCCGTCGACCCGTCTTCGCCGTTCAGTGGCGGCGCGCTGCTCGGCGACCGAATCCGGATGGCCGCGCACATCAACGATCCCGATGTGCTGATCCGCTCGGTGGCCACCCGGGGCCATCTGGGTGGGCTCGCCGCGGCCGTCCCGGCGGCCATCCGACTGCTCGGAGCGCTGGGCTACGACGTGATCCTGCTCGAGACGGTCGGGGTGGGACAGTCCGAGATTGAGATCGCCGCGGTCGCCGACCCGACCGTGGTCATCCTCAATCCCGGTGCCGGCGACGCGGTGCAGGCCGCCAAGGCGGGACTGCTCGAGGTCGCCGACATCGTCGCGGTGAACAAGGCCGACCGGGAAGGCGCCGAACAGACCGTCCGGGACCTTCGGGGCGAGACCAAAGCTCCGATCATCAGCCTGATCGCCGCCAAAGGCGAAGGGCTGTCCGACTTGATGGACGCGATCGACACCCATCACCGTGCCGACAGCCGCGATCGCCGGTCCGCTCGTGCGCGGGCCCAGATCCTCTCGCTGGCGCAAACCCGGCTGCGCACGCACCCGGATCTCGACCGGCTTGCGGCGTCGGTGGCCGAGGGCCACGACGATCCCTATACGGCGGCCGAACAGCTGCTGGCTCCCTCACCCCAACCGCACTGCGCCACAGAGGAGAAGAAGTATGACTGACGACGTTTTGGTCATCATCGGTGTCGGCGGGATGGGGCTGTCCATAGCCCGTCGGGTCGGCGCGGGACGAACGATCGTGCTGGCCGACGTGAACGCCGCGGGTCTCAAGGCCGCCGCGGATGCACTGGGTAACGATGGGCATCGGGTGCTGACCCGAGAGGTCGACGTCACCTCCCGCGCCTCGCTGGCCGCTGTCGCGGAGATGGCCGGTGCGGCCGGACGTGTCAAGAGTGTCGTTCATACCGCGGGACTTTCGCCGCAACAGGCATCCGCTGATGCGGTCCTGGCGGTCGACCTGCTCGGGGTCGCGCTGATGATCGACGAGTTCGGTCGGGTGATCGAGCCCGGCGGCGCCGCGGTGGTGATCGCCAGCATGGCCGGCCACATGCAGCCGGCGCTCGATCCGGCAGTCGCGCAGCAGCTGGCGACCGCGCCGACCGACGAGTTGCTGAGCCTCGAAGCATGCGCCAACATCACCGACAGCCGGATCGCCTACCCATTCGCCAAGCGGGCCAACCAACTTCGGGTAGCGGCCGCAGCCGGATCGTGGGGTCAGCGTGGAGCGCGTATCAATTGCATCAGCCCGGGTATCATCTCCACGGCGATGGGCCGGTTGGAGCTGAGCAGTGAGTCCGGTGCGCTCATGCGGGCGATGGTCGACAATTCCGGCCTCCGACGGCTTGGGTCGCCCGAAGACATCGCGGCTGCGACCGAGTTTCTGCTCGGGCCTTCGGCGGCGTTCATCACCGGCACCGACCTGTTGGTCGACGGGGGAGTCATCGCCGCGATCCAAAGTGGCACAATCGATCTCGCGAAGGCATTGGCCGAGCGGTGAGAGCCTCCATCGTGACAGCGCCTGGGGAGACTCAGATCGTCGAGCTACCCAAGCCCACAGCCGGTCCCAGCGACGTTCTGGTGAAGATGCGCGCCTGCGGTATCTGCGGTTCGGATGCGTTGTACATCTCGTTGGGCGGTTTGCCGCCGCGACAGGGCAAGATGCCGCTCGGCCATGAGCCCGCGGGAGAAGTCGTCGAAGTCGGTCGCGACGTCACCGGAGTATCGGTGGGCGATCACGTCGTGATCAACCCGATGGCTGCGCCGGGCGGCATCATCGGCAACGGTGGGCCAACCGGCGGTCTCGCGGACTACCTGCTCATCGAGCAGGCTGTGCGTGGCAGGAGTCTCGAGGTCGTGCCCGATCACATCCCCTTCGAGGTGGCAGCGCTGAACGAGCCGATGGCTGTCGCGCGACATGGTGTGAATCAAGGTGCACCGAAATCATCGGACAAAGTAGTGGTTTTCGGTGCCGGGCCGATCGGACTGGGCGCCACGATCGGATTCAAATCCGCTGGTGTACAACATGTCACCGTGGTCGACCTGATTCAGTCACGACTGGAGAAGGCCCTCCAAGTGGGAGCCGACGCGGTCATCAACTCCGCCGACGAAGACGTCGCGCGACGTCTGATCGATATCCACGGCCCAGGCGAGTCGATGTTCGGCGGCAAGGCCGGCACCGACATCTACTTCGACGCGGCAGGCGCACCCGCGGTGGTCAATACCGCGCTGGCCGCCGCGAAGACCGGAGCCAAAGTCGTAGTTGTCGCCGTCCACAAAGAACCGGTGCCGGTGGACTTTCTCACCGTGATGAGCAACGAAGTCACCATCGTCGGGTCGATGGGCTACCCGAAGGAAATCTTCGAGGTCACCAAAGACATCATCGC
>DATJOR010000037.1:0-5909 GCA_035506875.1 Mycobacterium sp. | reverse complement strand
GCGCATCGACGACGCGTTCCTGGATCCGATGCAGTTCCGCCCCGATTCGGTGCTCGGCGTTGCCGGCCTGCTCAACGCTGCCCGAGCCGGCAACGTGGTGATCTCCAGCGCCGTCGGCAACGGGGTCGGCGACGACAAGCTCGTCTACACCTACGTACCGACGATCATCGAGTACTATCTCGGCGAGAAACCACTGCTGGCCAATGTGGATACCTTGCGGTGCTGGCTGGACGACGAACGCGAGGAAGTGCTCGACCGGGTCGGCGAACTGGTGATCAAACCAGTCGAAGGGTCCGGCGGCTACGGCATCGTCTTCGGGCCGGAAGCCACCAACAAAGAGTTGAACGCGATCAGCAAGAAGATCCGCGACGATCCGCGGGGCTGGATTGCACAACCGATGATGCAGCTCTCGACGGTCCCGACACAGATCGATGACACGCTGACACCCCGCTATGTCGATTTGCGTCCGTTCGCGGTCAACGACGGCGACGACGTCTGGGTGTTGCCCGGCGGTTTGACACGGGTGGCGCTCGTCGAGGGTTCGCGGGTGGTCAACTCCAGTCAGGGCGGCGGGTCCAAGGACACCTGGGTGCTTGCGTCACGCACCTCAGCGGCCGACCGTGAGCTGGGCGCCGCCGAGATTGTGCGGTCGCTGCCGACACCGGTGACGACATCCAACGGCGACTCGGACGGCGAAAAACCTACGCAACAGCAGCAACAGTCGCAGCTGCTCCCGACGCAGGAGCAGCAGCCCGCTCAGCAGCAACAGCAACAGCAGCAACGGGCGGTGATCCGCTGATGCTTGCCCGCAACGCCGAGGCGCTGTACTGGATCGGTCGCTACGTCGAGCGCGCCGATGACACCGCGCGCATCCTCGACGTGACCATCCACCAACTGCTGGAGGATTCCAGCGTTGACCCTGACCACACCTCCCGAGTCCTCTTGCACGTGTTGGACATTGAGGCGCCGGACACCCAGTTGGACGTCTGGTCGCTGACCGACCTGGTGGCATTTCGGCGCAACACCGCGGGCGGCTGCTCCATCGTCGACGCCATCTCCGCGGCGCGGGAAAACGCCAGGTCTGCCCGGGAGGTGACGTCCACCGAGACCTGGGAATGCCTCAACTCCACGTTCAACGCGCTAGGCGAACGTGAACGCGCCGCCAAACGCCTTGGCCCGCATGAGTTTTTATCGTTCATCGAAGGCCGCGCCGCGATGTTCGCCGGCCTCGCCGATTCGACGCTGTCACGTGACGACGGATACCGCTTCATGATGCTGGGCCGTGCGATCGAACGGGTGGACATGACGGTGCGGATGTTGTTGTCACGGGTGGGCGACAGCGCGTCCTCGCCGGCGTGGGTGACGGTGCTGCGCTCGGCAGGTGCGCATGACACCTACCTGCGGACCTATCGTGGTGTGCTGGATGCCAGCCGGGTCGTCGAGTTCATCCTGCTCGACCGGCTGTTTCCGCGTTCGGTCTTCTACTCGTTGAAGATGGCCGAACACAACCTCGACGAGCTGCTGCACCGTTCGCACAGTCGGGTCGGTTCTACCGCCGAAGCGCAGCGCCTGCTCGGCCGAGCGCGCAGCGAACTCGAATTCATTCGGCCGGGTGTGCTTCTTGAATCGCTGGAGACGCGGTTGGCCAGCCTGCAGAAGTCGTGTTACGACGTCGGAGAAGCGTTGGCAGTACAGTACTTTCATGCTGTGCCATGGGTCGCCTGGTCGGATGCCGCCAAGCGCGATCCGCTGCCGGCGAAGAAGGTGAAGAGCTGATGTGGCGGCTGCGGGTTCTGCACGCCACCGGCTACGCCTACCCGTCGCCGGCGACGGCCTCCTACAACGAAGCGCGGCTCACGCCGCGGTCGGACTCCCGGCAAAACGTCGTCCTCAACCGTATCGAAACCGTTCCGGCGACCCGCTCATACCGATACATCGATTATTGGGGCACCGCGGTCACCGCATTCGACTTGCATGCACCGCACACCGAGCTGACCGTTACCGCCTCGTCGGTGGTGGAGACCGATCGAGCCGAACCGCCGACCGAGAAGGTCACCTGGGCGGACTTGCACAGCGAATCGGTGGTCGATCGGTTCGACGAGGTGCTTCGCGCAGCCCAATACACGCCGAGGAGCAAACGTATTGCCGCCGTGGGTAAGCGGATCGCCAAGTATCACGAACCCGCCGAAGCCGTGAGCGCGACGGCGGAATGGGTGCGCAGCGAACTGGACTACGTTCGGGGTACCACCGGTGTCCATTCGTCGGGCTTGGACGCGTTGCGCGAGGGCAAGGGTGTATGCCAGGATTTCGTCCACCTATCACTGATTGTGTTGCGCAGCATGGGTATTCCAGCTCGCTACGTGTCCGGTTATCACCACCCCAACTCTGATGCGGTGGTGGGGGACACTGCCGACGGGTACAGCCATGCCTGGCTGCAGGCCTGGACCGGCAGCTGGTGGGATCTAGACCCCACCAACGACAGTGAGATCACCGAGCAGTACGTCAGTGTCGGCGTCGGCCGGGATTACTCTGACGTGTCTCCGCTGAAGGGCATCTACTCGGGACAGGGCGCCACCGATCTCGACGTCGTCGTCGAAATCACCCGACTCGCATAGTGAATGCTTCACGCCAACACGATGGACCGCCGTTGGCGCTCGTCGCCGCGATCTGCGTAGGCCTGCTGGTCGGTGGTCTGGCGATCGGGGTCGCGCTCGGGGGCGTGATGCCGCTGCCATACGGGCCAGTCGACCCGATTCAGCAGTACGTCCGTGCCGAGCCTACGGCGATTCGGGTGATCGCCGTGACGGTGTTCGCATCGTCGGTGCCGCTGGCCGTTTATGCGGCGACGGCCAGTGCTCGGTTGCGTCAACTCGGGGTGGCGGCCCCGGCCGCGACGACCGCCCTGACGGGCGGAATCGCGGCGGCCGGCGCGCTGGGCTTGACCGGTTTGCTGGCCTGGACACTGTCGCGGCCCGTCGTCAGCGGCGACACCGCGCTGGTCAGTGCGCTTTATTACCTGGTGTTTCTGGTCGGCGGCGCCGGGCACATCGTGGCGTTGGGCCTTCTTATCGGCGGAATGGCGATGCCCGGCCTTGCCCTCGAACTGCTGCCACGGTCGGTGGCCCTGGCCGGACTGGCGATCGCCGGGCTTTCGGAATTGACGGTGCTCGTGCTGGTCTGGCCGGTGCTGGGACCGCTTCTGCCGATTGCACGGGTTTCGGCACTGGCCTGGCTGGTGGTGGCCGGCGCACGGCTACCGCTGCAGCGCAACGATATTCAAGCGCGCTGATTCACCCGCCTGGTTCCACGTCCACCCGGTGCAGGTCATCGCCCAGCTCGATCCGCCCGTCGAACTCGGTGGCTGCCAGTGCACGCCACTGCTCCTCTTGCCCGGGCGCGATAGTCGGCACGTAATGGGTCAGCACCAACGTGCCGACTCCGGCGCGTCTGGCGGTCGCGGCCGCTTCCTGCACCGACGAGTGGTACTCACAGATGTCCTTCATCCGCTGCACCGGCAGCGGGGCGATAAGTTCTTTGCGGATAGCGGTGTGCACCAAAGCATCTGCGCCGGTGGCGAGTTCATCGAGGCTCTGACACGGCACGGTGTCACCGGCCAGCACCACTGAGGCGCCACCGGCCTCGATCCGAAACCCGATTGTCGGCGCCACCGGCCGGTGGTCGGTAGGTGCCACCCGAATCGTCACAGCCTCGCGGTCCCACACCGGACCCTCGGTGTATTCCTGTACATCGACCGGCGGCGGGGCGGTCAGGTCGTCGTGGTGAGCGATCCGGTAGCCGATGTCGGGGCCGAAGGCGTTCAGCGTCGCCTCGACCACCGCCGCGGTCCCGGGCGGTCCGATGATCGGGAACGGCGCCGGATCGGGTGCGAAGGTGGTGATCCAGCGGGTGATCAACACATCGCCGAGATCGGCGATGTGATCGCTGTGCAGGTGGGTGAGCAGCAGAGCCGATATGCCGTTGGCGCCCAGACCGATCGCCGCTGCGCGTTGCAGCACACCGCGTCCGCAATCCACCAGAAGTGTCTGCCCGCCGGCCCGCACCAGGGTGGCCGGCCCGGCGCGATTCGGGTCGGGGACAGGACTGCCGGTGCCGAGCAGGGTGATTTCGATCATGGTTCCAGATATGTCATAAATCCCGCTTGTGACCTGGACTTTGACCGGATTTTCACGAGCTGCTTTCACGATGACCGATCTCGCCGTAGCCTGGTGTGAACCGGATCACAATCGGCGGGAGGCCTCGATGCGGATTGCAGATGTGTTGCGGAACAAGGGTGGCTCGGTCGTGACGATCAACCCTGACGCAACGGTGACCGAACTGCTGGCCGGGCTCGCCGGTCACAATATCGGCGCCATGGTGGTGACCGGGCCGGACGGTGTCGCCGGCATCGTCTCCGAGCGTGACGTTGTTCGACAACTACACGCCAATGGGGCTTCGGTGCTCTCGCAGCCGGTATCGACCATCATGACTGCGGTGGTGTCGACCTGTAGTAAGTCCGACACGGTGGACAGCCTCACCATGCTGATGACCGAAAACCGGGTGCGGCATGTGCCGGTAGTCGAAGACGGAAAGCTGATCGGCATCGTCAGCATCGGTGACGTCGTGAAGACGCGGATGGAGGAGCTGGAGACCGAGCACCAACAGCTCCAGTCCTACATCACCCAGGGCTGATCACTCAGCTCCAGGAATAGTCGCGACGTAGCCGGGCGGCCACCACGTCGAACACGGCGCTTTCCAGGATCGCGCCTTCGCGCCGGATGCCTTCTTCGGGGACGTCGAGTATCCGGTCCAGTCGTACCCAGCTTTGTCTGCCCTCGTCATCCCAGCTGCCGCTGCCGATGCTCACCCAGTCCCGGTCGGCAGCGTGCCGTTCCTGGCTGGACAACATCAACCCGAGCAACGTGGTGTGGTCGCGGCCCACGACCAGCACTGGACGGTCCTTGCCGCGGGTGGGGTCGTCCTGGTAGGTCACCCAGGTCCACACGATTTCGCCGGGGTCGGCCCGACCGTCCAAGTTGGGGGAGTAGACCAGCTTGCGGGCCCGGTGCGCGGTGGGCACGCTGTCGCGGGTCACCGGACGGCCCGCGGTGATCTCGGCCGGTGGTTCGGACGAGGCGCCGAGGATCGCATCCACAGCGATCTTGATGCCCCGCTGCACGGTCGGCGATTGCTGTAGCTGCCGGATCAACTCCGGTCCTTCGTTAAAGACCAGATTCTCCAGGTTCTTCTGAAACCGCTGCAACGTCCTCCACTGCGACGCCATGTTCGCAGCATAGGACGTTCCGGCAAGACAGTCGGTCGCGCGAGGCCGCCCGCGGAGCTTACGACTAATTCCGGTAATCGGCTTGCGCGTCCGAAGATTGGAAAATCCAAGGGGGACTTAAAAATTCCTCAGCGGAAATCTTCCCCTCGGCACAGATGATTGTTAGCCTGCGTTAAGGTTGTCAGTAGCGGGGAGCTGGGGGACCTGCTTGGCGGAACGCCCGTTCGCCAGCGGAATTCTTCAAGAGGGGAAAACTATGAACTTGCGCAAAATTGCCGCGGCTGCCGGCTTCGCGACGGGAGCGGCACTAGGGTTCGCGCCGCTCGCCTCGGCCGACACTTCGAGTAGCTGGTTAACGTCGATCGACACTCTGCTGGGTGGTCTGTCCGCTCCGGCGGCGTCGACTCTGGATTACCAGGTCTCATTCGACGGGTACGACCTGCTGCCCACGACAGATAACAGTGCGACGGCCACCACGATCGCGGGCCAGTTTGGCCTGGCGATCGCCTCCGGCGACGGCGCCAAGGCCATCGCTGAGGGCGGCTTCGGCGACAACGCCTTGGCATCGGGCACCAACGCGCTTGCCTATGCCGGCTCCACAACTACCGGCGCCACTGGCTTCAACTTC
>DATJOR010000036.1:0-3633 GCA_035506875.1 Mycobacterium sp. | reverse complement strand
AACGTCGTCAGGCCGCCGCACATCCCGGTCCCGAGCAGAGGCCGGCGATAGCTCGACAACGGCAACCGCTCGAGCAGCCGGGTGGTGAAGTAGCCGACGAGGAAGGCGCCGACGATGTTCACCGTGAACGTCGGCCAGGGCCAGCGGGTCGGGTCGGCGGCGACGAGGCTGCTCAGGCCGGCGCGTGCCAGGGTGCCCAGCGCGCCACCGGCGAACACGGCGGCCAATTCGCGGTAGTCCTTCGGCAACGGGAAGCTTGCCACTGGTCGAAATACCTTTCGTTGCAGGGCGTGCTCAGGCAGCTTATTCGGCAGAATCGGCGTCATGGTGGCTAACCCACGCGCCGGCCAGCCGGCCCAGCCCGAAGACCTCGTCGATCTGCCTCACCTGGTCACGTCGTACTACTCGATCGCACCGGATCCCGAGGACGTCGCTCAACAAGTCGCGTTCGGCACGTCGGGTCACCGCGGTTCGGCGCTGAACGGCGCCTTCAACGAGGCGCACATCGTGGCGATCACCCAGGCCATCATTGAGTACCGCGCGGCGCACGGCACCACCGGACCGCTGTTCATCGGCCGCGACACGCACGGGCTGTCGGAACCGGCCTGGGTGTCAGCGCTCGAGGTGCTGGCCGCCAACGACGTCGTCGCCATGATCGACTCGGCCGACCGGTACACGCCGACGCCGGCGGTCAGCCACGCGATCCTCACCTACAACCGCGGCCGCACCGAGGGGCTAGCCGACGGGATCGTGGTCACACCGTCGCACAACCCGCCCTCCGACGGCGGCTTCAAATACAACCCGCCCGACGGCGGTCCGGCCGACACCGATGCAACGAACGCAATCGCCAAGCGCGCCAACGAGATTCTGCGTAATGGCGGATCAGGCGTAAAGCGGGTGCCGCTGGCCCGCGCCCTGCACAGCACCCAGCGCCACGACTACATCGACAGTTACGTCGACGACCTGCCGAACGTGGTCGATATCGACGTGATCCGCAAGGCCGCAGTCCGGATCGGCGCCGACCCGCTGGGCGGCGCCAGCGTCGACTACTGGGCCGCCATCGCCGAACGGCACAATCTCGAGCTGACCGTGGTCAATCCGCTGGTCGACGCGACCTGGCGGTTCATGACGCTCGACCACGACGGCAAAATCCGGATGGACTGCAGTTCGCCGGACGCGATGGCGTCATTGATAGCCAACCGAGACCGTTACCAGATCGCCACCGGCAACGACGCGGACTCCGACCGCCACGGCATCGTCACCCCCGACGCCGGGCTGATGAATCCGAATCACTATCTGGCGGTGGCCATCGACTATCTCTACACGCACCGGCCGTCGTGGCCGGACGGCATCGCCGTCGGCAAGACCGCGGTCAGTTCGTCGATCATCGACCGGGTGGTCGACGGCATCGGCCGCAAGCTAGTCGAGGTGCCGGTCGGGTTCAAGTGGTTCGTCGACGGGCTGATCGGCGGAACCATCGGTTTCGGGGGAGAAGAGTCGGCCGGGGCGTCGTTCCTGCGGCGCGACGGCTCGGTGTGGACCACCGACAAGGACGGCATCATTCTGGCGCTGCTGGCCGCGGAGATCCTGGCCGTCACCGGCGCGACGCCGTCGCAGCGCTACCAGGAGCTGACCGCGAAGTACGGCGCCCCGACCTATGCGCGAATCGACGCGCCCGCCGACCGCGAGCAGAAAGCCCGGCTGTCGAAGCTGTCAGCCGACCAAGTCGATGCCACCGAGCTGGCCGGAGAGCAGATCACCGCAAAGCTGACCACCGCGCCGGGCAACGACGCGCCGCTGGGCGGGCTCAAGGTCACCACAGCTGACGCCTGGTTCGCCGCACGGCCGTCGGGCACCGAAGACGTCTACAAGATCTACGCCGAGTCATTCCGCGGTCCGGAGCATTTAGCCGAGGTCCAGCAAGCAGCGCAACAGGTTGTGGATAAAGTCATCGGGTGACCCTCGCCACTCGACGCCCCCGCTTCGGCGGTTGGGGTCGTAAGTCGACGAGGCTGCCGGGCGAAGCGTGGGTGCTGATCGGGGCGAACGCGGTCGCCGCGCTTGGCTACGGTGTGGTGTCGCCGGTGTTGCCGGCGTTCACCCGCACATTTGGGGTCGGGATGGGTGCGGTGACGTTCGCGATCACCGTCTTCTCGGTGATCCGGCTCTTCTCCGCGCCGCCCACCGGGCTGCTCGTGCAGCGGGTGGGGGAGCAGTGGGTGTACCTGGGCGGGTTAGTGATCGTGTCGGTGTCTACCGGCGTGTGTGCGTTTGTCCAAAACTATTGGCAGCTGCTGGTATTGCGCGCGATCGGTGGCCTCGGGTCGACGATGTTCTTCATCTCCGCGCTGGGCCTGATGATCCGGATCAGTCCGCCCGACGCGCGCGGGCGGGTCGCCGGCCTGTTCGCGACGTCGTTTCTGGTCGGCGCGGCCGCCGGCCCGCTGGTTGGCAGTCTCACCGCCGGTCTCGGGCTTCGAGCGCCGTTTCTGATCTACGGCGTGGCGGTGCTGATCACGACGATCGTCGTGTTCTCTGCCTTGCGCCGGTCGACGCTGGGTTCACCGGCCGAGCACACCGCGCCGGCGATCACGGTTCGCGCCGCGCTTCGGCACCGCGCGTACCGCGCGTCGCTGCTGTCGAACTTCGCGACCGGATGGGCGGTGTTCGGACTGCGCATGGCCGTGGTGCCGCTGTTTATCTCCGACGTGTTGGGCCGTGGGCCACGGATGACGGGTCTGGTCCTAGGGATCTTCGCGCTCGGCAACCTCGTGGTGGCGCTGCCCAGTGGCGATTTGTCCGACCAGATCGGCCGGCGCACACTGCTCATCGGCGGGCTCTTTGGTTGCAGCGCGGCGACCATTTTGTTGGGCGCATCATCGTCGGTGCCCGTCTTCCTCATTGCCGCGTTTGTGGGCGGCGCGGCGTCGGGTATCTCCGCTTCACCGCAACAGGCCGCCATCGCTGACATCCTCGGTAGCTCGGCACGCACCGGCACCGCGGTGTCGACATTTCAGATGATGGTCGACCTAGGTGCCATCGTCGGCTCGATGACGGTGACCGAGATCGCCGAGCACCTGAGCTTCGAATGGGGGTTTGTGATCAGCGCGATCGTCTTGCTGGCCGCCGGTGTGGTCTGGATATTCGCCCCGGAAACACGGGTAATGGGCCAGCCGAAGTCCGATGCGTGGGAAACCGGGGGCCCATCGGAGCTGGCGTGAGCAGCGTCGAGGAGGTTCGTGATGGTTGCACCGCGATCGGCGATCGTGGTCGGCGCCGGCATCGTCGGGTTGTCGACGGCATGGTTTCTGCAAGAGCGTGGCGTCTCCGTCAGGGTCTTTGACCGTGTCGGCGTGGCGGCGGGGGCGTCGTGGGGTAACGCCGGCTGGATCGCACCGGCGCTGAGTGTGCCGCTCAACGATCCTCGAATGTTGCGCTCCGCTCTCCGATCGTTACGGAATCGCAATGGGCCCGTGCGGATTCCGCCCAGCCTAGATCCGACGCTGTGGAGATTTTTGATTCGCTTCACGGCGAACTGCCGGGAGTCGTCATGGACGCGGGCAGTGCGGGCAAACCTGACGCTCAACCACGAGTGCATGGGTGCGTACGACGAGCTGGTGGCGGGCGGTGTGG
>DATJOR010000035.1:0-13611 GCA_035506875.1 Mycobacterium sp. | reverse complement strand
GGGCTGCGGGCACGCCGGCGATGGCAACGTGCACCTGGCCATCATCTGCAAGGAGCCGGAGAAAAAGAAGAAGCTGATGACCGACATCCTCGCGCTGGCAATGGAATTGGGTGGCGCAATCTCCGGCGAACACGGGCTTGGCCGCGCCAAAACCCCGTACTTCCTCGAGCTCGAAGACCCGGTCAAAGTCGACCTCATGCGCCGCATCAAACAAAGCTTTGACCCGGCGGGCATCCTCAACCCGGACGTGCTTTTCGCGGCAGAAGAAGAGCGGGATCGCTAACGCTTGCCGCCGATGGCCTCGATCTCACTTGCGGCCCTTCGAGCCGGCATCAGTTTTGCAGCCACGTGGCGGCGCCACACCGAGACCACCTCGAGGTCGACGAGTTCGGGAGCGACCAGCGTCTCGCCCGCTAAACGTTCCCGCGCGTGCTTGCCGTCTGTTCCATCGTCGCCAAGCGCCACAGCCAATACGCTCGCATCAACGACGATCACGGTCTGCCCGGACGTGATCGACGGCAGCCTTAAAAGACACGCGCCCACCCCGGCGTGCGCCGATGCGATCGAGAACCTCGTCCAAAGTGGGTTGATCCGCCTCGGCAATCAGACGGCTTCGAAGGTATTCCTGCAGGGACTGATGCGCGCGCGCCGCTCGCTCCCGCAGGACTCGGTGGGTGTCTTCAGGAACGTCTTTGATCTGCACACTGGGCATTGGCGCCATATTACAAGTGCGGTTTAACCGCCCAATGGGAAGCGGTCGGCCTTTCGTGAATGGAATCCCTTGCGTCACAGGAAGTTGGGGGTATGACGATTTGCCCGCCTCGTAGCGACAACTGAAGATCTCCGGGGCGCACCGCCGCGGACAGTCGCTATGAGGTGGGCACAACGGGTGCCTCCTCCCTCGAGGGACTCGTGTGGCGGATGTGGCTGCGCCCGCTGACCCTCATGGAAAGATTGGCCCGGTGATCCTGGCCGTCGACCTAGGGAAGACGACCTGTCGGGCCGCGGTAGCAGGCCGCAGGGCGGAGGGGGCGGGCGCACCGGGGCTCGCGGCGCCTGGCGGCGCGCGGGCCGCGGAGGCGGCGATCCTGGTCGTCGCACGCGAGTTCGGCCCGGTCGACGAGGTGATCGTGGGCGCCGCCGGAGCGTTCTCAGCCCCTGACGCGGCGCGCGCCCTGGGAAATGCGCTGCTGGCCTCGCTGCCGGCGAAGCGTGTTGCCGTGACCAGCGACGCCGTGACCGCGCACGCGGGCGCGCTGGATGGGGAGCCGGGTGTCGTGCTGGTCGTGGGCACCGGCGTTGTGGCGCTGGCGATCGACGCGCACGGCGCGCTGCGGACCGCCGACGGCTGGGGCCCGTGGCTGGGCGACGAGGGCGGCGGGGCATGGATCGGCGCCGCCGGGCTGCGCGCGGCGCTGCGCGCCCATGACGGCCGCGGCCCGTCCACCACGCTGCTCTACGCCGCCCGCGCCCGCTTCGGCGCGTCGCAGACCTGGCCCGCGCAGCTCACCGATGCCGCCGCGTTGGCGTCCTTCGCGCCCGACGTCCTGGCCGCGGAGGACGACGCCGTGGCGGTACAGATCGTGCACGCCGCCGCCGAGGCGCTGGCCGCGACCGCCCGCGCGGCCGGGGACGGCCCGGTGGCGATGGTCGGCGGCCTGGCGGGCGTCGACGCGCTGCGCACAAAGCTCGACCTCGTCCCGGCCGCCGGCGATGCGCTCGACGGCGCGATGCGGCTAGCCGCGATCCACGAGCCATACGTGACCCGCGTGCAAGCGACTCCCAAAGCCGTTGCGCCGCAAGGACTCGACGCGCTGGCCACCGAGGCCGTGCGGCCAGACCTGGACGACCTCGACGCGCGACCCATCGGCGAGGTCGTCGCGCTGCTCGTCGCCGCCGAAGGCGAGGCGCACGCGGCGGTAAAGGCGGCGGTCCCGCAGATCGCGGCAGCGGCCGAGGCCATCGCCGCTCGGCTCGAGCGCCAAGGCCGCCTGATTTACGTCGGCGCCGGAACGCCGGGTCGGCTCGGTGTGCTCGACGCTGCCGAGTGCGGGCCGACCTTCGACACCGACCTGGTGCGCGGCGTGATCGCCGGCGGGTCGGCGGCGCTCACGCAGGCGATCGAGGGCGCCGAGGACGCGTTCGACGCCGCCGATCTCGCCGACTTGACCGCCGGCGACGCGCTCGTCGGGATCACCGCGTCGGGCCGCACGCCGTACGTGCTCGGCGCGCTCGAGTACGCGCGCGCCAAGGGCACGCTGACCGTCGCGATCGTCAACAATCCGCACAGCGAGGCGTCCGCCGACATCGTGATCGAGTTGCTGACCGGGCCCGAGGTGCTCGCCGGCTCCACGCGGCTGACCGCGGGCACGGCCCAAAAGGTAACGCTCAATGCGCTGTCGACGAGCGTGATGATCGCCCTCGGCAAGGCCTACGGACCGCGGATGGTCGACGTGCGCCCGACCAGCGCGAAGCTGCGCCGCCGCGCGGCGCGCATTGTCCGCGACGCAGCCGGCGTCGACGAAAAGACCGCTGCGGCAGCACTTTCCGCCGCCGGAGGTCACGCGAAGACCGCGATCGTCGCGCTGCTCGGCGGCGTCGACGCGGCCGAGGCCGCCGTAAGGCTCGACCGGGCGCGCGGACACGTGCGCGACGCGCTTGGCACCACATGAGGGTCATCGGGTTGATGTCCGGGACGTCGATGGACGGCCTTGACGCGGCGGTGGCCGAGCTCGAGTGGGACGGCGGCGCGGTCGCGATGTCGCCGCTGCGTCACATCGAGCGGCCGTGGCCGGACGAGGTGCGCGCACGGCTGCACGGCTCGCTGGGCCCGACGACGGCGGGTGAGCTGTGCGAGCTCGACCAGCTGATCGGGCAGGCGTCGGCCGAGCTCGCCGCCGAGCTGCTGCCCGCCGACCTCGTCGTCAGCCACGGGCAGACGGTCCACCACTGGGTGCAGGACGCCACCGCGAAGGGGACGCTGCAGCTCGGGCAGCCGGCGTGGATCGTCGAGGCGACCGGGTTGCCGGTCATCTCCGACGTCCGCGCGCGCGACATCGCCGCCGGCGGCCACGGCGCCCCGCTCGCCGGGATCCTCGACGACCTGTGGCTGCGGGGCGAGTACACCCGCGCGGCGCTCAACCTCGGCGGGATCGCGAACGTGACGATCGTCCGCCGCGGCTGGCCCCCGCTCGCATTCGACACCGGCCCGGCCAACTGCCTGCTCGACGAGGCGGCCCGCCGCACCACCGGCCGGCCCAGCGACGAGGACGGCCGGCTTGCCGCCCGCGGCACGCCGGACACGGCGCTCCTGCAGCGCCTGCTCGACGACCCGTATTACGCGCTCATGCCGCCGAAATCGACTGGCCGCGAATACTTCTTCCTTGACGGACTCGGCGACCTGCCGGATCTCGCGCCTGAGGACCTGCTGGCGACCCTGACAGAGCTGACGGCGATCACCGTCGCGAACGCGCTGAAGCCGTACGCGCCCGCCGAGGTCGTCGTGTCCGGCGGCGGCGTGCGCAACCCGGCGCTGCTCGCCGCGCTCCAACGTCGACTGCCACTGAACGTCAGCGACGAGCACGGCCTACCCGCGCAGGCCAAGGAGGCCTACCTGATGGCGCTGATCGGCTTCCTCGCCTGGCACCAGGTGCCGCTGCTGACTGGACCGCACGTGCTGGGGCGCATATCTCCCGGCAACACACCGCTTGCGCTTCCGCCGCCGGCCGTTGCGCCCACCGGTCTGCTCATCCGATAACCGCCTGGACGATTTGTTGCACGAGTGGGTAGGGCTCGGGCTCGTTGCGGTTGGTCAGCACCACCACGGTCACGTGCCGCTTCGGGTAGCGCACGATCACGTTGCGGAAACCGATGGATTCCCCGGAGTGCCATACTGTTTCGCCGGTGATGCGCCAGCCGTAGCCGTACTCGACCGTGGGATCGTTCGTTTTCGTCGCGGGCGTGAACGCCGCCTGTAATGAGCTCGGTTGCAGTAGACGCGAATCGTACAGCGCGGCATCCCATTTCGCGAGATCGTCGATGGACGAATAGATTCCGCCGTCCCCGAGCACCGCGCTCGTCGGGTCTTGGTCGGTGAGGTTCCACCAGCCCCACTCTTCGGTGTAGCCGAATGCGCGATGGTTCACCGTCGAGATGCCTTCCTCGTGGGCGACGGTGCCATTCATGGCGAGCGGTTGAAAGATGCGCTCTTGCAGGAACGTCGCGAACGTCTTCCCCGACGCCCCCTGCACGATCCGCGCCAGCAACGCATACCCGCTGTTGCTGTACCGATAGTCGGTGCCAGGAGGAAAGTAAGTGCGGTCCTGCGTTTCCAGCAGCCGCAGCACATCTGCGTCGTGCAACTGCGCGATGAAGTTTCGCGGGATCACGTCTTCGTAGTCGATGAGCCCCGACGTGTGGGTGAGCAGGTGGCGGATCGTGACCGTCTCGGCGGCGGGCGGCAGCGAGGGCAGCCACTCGCGCGCACGGTCGTCGAGCGTGAGGCTGCCGTCCTCGGCCAGCAGCATGACGCTCGCCGCGGTGAACTGCTTGGTCATCGACGCGAGCCGGTAGTTCGTCTCAGGTGTGGTGGGCGTGCCTGCTTCCAGGTCCGCGAGGCCGTAGCTTGCGCGCACCACCGGCTCACCGTCGCGCAGCACCAGCACGCTCGCGCCCGGAGCATCGCCCGCGTAGTCGCCCAGCAGCGCATCGACATCCGGCTTCATCGGCCGCTCGCCCGAATTCCGGCCTCGACCACCGACATGAACGTGGTCAGATCGGAGATGAGGTCGTCGAATGTGCGGGGCCGTGGTGGATCCGACTCGTGCAGAAAATCGGTCACGGTCTCGAACAATCCGCCAACTGTGGCGACTGCCAGCGCGTGATAGTCCACCCCGCCGCTCGGATGATTACGACGCCAGAGTGATTCGATGAACGACGCCGCCCAGCGCCGGTTCTCCCGCCGCTGAGCCTCCACCCGCGGCGAAATACCCGCGGCCGCACCGAAAGTCACCATCGCGACGCGGGGGTCGTCGACCAGAGTGTGCGCGAACGCGGATAGCAGCCGGCGCACGAGTTCTTCCTCGTCGGCGTCGGCCGACTCTTGCATCGCTTGCGCCACTTGATCTTCGATGCGTTCAGAGACCTGGCGCAGCAGCGCCACATAGCAATCTTCCTTGCTGTCGAACAGGTCGTAGAACGCTTTGTTGCCCACGTAGGCGGTCTGACAGATCTCCTCGATCGACGCGTTGGCATACCCGTCGCGGGCGAACAACTCGAACGCCGCCGCCAGAAGTTGCTCGCGACGCTGCGCGCGGCGCTGGTCGGCGTCCAGGCCGCGGATCCTGCGCGGCCGGGTTTGCGTGGACGTGCGCATTGCTGCCATGACGCCGAATTTTAGCGCCGATCCGCTTTTCGGCAAGAGCTCTTGTTTCTAACTGGCGGACGTGTTGTAATTTCGGTCACAGTCGCCGAAGCAGGGGAGACGCCATGCCGGGTCGTGCAGCCATCGCCACCGCCTGCGCGGCCGTCGCCGCTCTCGCCCTCGTCGCGGTCCCGCCGATGCCACGCCACGCGCAGATACGTCTGACCAGCGTCGACGACGGAGACTCGCCGCTCGGCGACGGCACCGCGCTGATCTTCGGCACCAGCGGAACCCCGGTCGCCAGCCCGGGCTACCAAGAGGCCGTCGAGCAGCTGTACCTGGAGCCGCGCGGCTTCGACGGCACCGTCCAGGCCCCGTTTACGCCTGAGGGGTTGTATCCGGTCACCGGCGTCCACACCCTGCCTGTCGACACCTCGTTCGCGCAGGAGGAACAGATTCTGGACTCGGCGATTCAAAGCCAAATCGCCGCCGGGGGAGTCGACGCCGCCAACCCGGTCGTGGTCTTCGGCTGGTCGCAGAGCGCGGATTTCTCCGGGCTGACCGAACCCGAACTCGCCGCCCAGGGTGTGCCCAGCGACGACGTGCACTTCATCATGGTCGGCGATGCCAGCAATCCCGACGGCGGCTTGCTGGAACGCTTCGACCTGCCCGCCGGCTCGGATCCTTCGGTGCCGAGTCTGGGCATCACGTTCGACGGCGCCACGCCGGCCGACCTGTATCCGACCGACATCTACACCAACGAATACGACGGGTTCGCCGACTTCCCCAAGTACCCAATCGATTTCCTGTCCGACCTCAACGCGTTCCTGGGGATCCTGTTCGACCACATCACCTATCTCGACCCGCTGCCCGGCCAGCTCGCCGACGCCGTCCAACTACCGACGTCGACGGCCGACACGCTGACCAACTACTACATGGTCCCCGAGGATCTACCGCTGACGGACCTGCTGCGGTTCATCCCCGTCATCGGCAATCCACTGGCGGATCTGCTGCAGCCCGACCTGTCGGTGCTGGTCAATTACGGCTACGGCAGCATTGACGACGGCTGGAGCCCGGGATACGCCGATGTGCCCAGCCCGATGGGGCTACTGCCGACCGACGTCAACTTGAGCGATGTCTTCACCGCCTTGATCAACGGCATCCCGCAAGGCATCACCGCGGCCATCAACGACTTGGAGGATCCGGCGAATTACCAAGTCATTTCGTCGATCCTGGACAACCCGATCACCAATCAGCTGATCAGTATTGCGCACACGATGGGCTTCACCGACGCCACCAACTTGCAGTCGCTGCTGAACATCCCGACGCTGCTCAGCCTTGCCCAGACTGCGTTGAGTTCTTTTGATAACTTCCCGATTTCGGATGCGACGCTGCTCTCGTCACCAACCGACCTGATCAACGATCTCAGCGCCACCGTCTCGACTGATTACGCGAGCCTGCTCCCCGTCGCTGACACCGTCAACGCGCTGCTCACCAGCCTGCCCTCCTACGACCTCAACCTCTTCACCGACCAACTCGAGGCGGGCAATCTGCTTGGTGCCATTGGTGATCCGATCGCCGCCGACATTGCGCTGATTCCGTTCGCCTTCGGCTACGGCGCGGCCGCACCGGTCTTGGAAGCAGCCGCAGGCACGTTGCTCAACCTCGTGGACCTGATCCCGGGGCTCTGATTCAGGCGGGGTGGGCCGCGAAGAACTCCCAGATGGTCTGAGTGGCGTTCAGCGCATGCTGTGTCGTGCCGAATCGCTCGAGGAATGTGGTGCCGCCGGGCCACTGGTGCCGGCCGCCTTCGATGGTGATCAACACGACGCTGCGACGGTCGGCGCACGCGGCGGTCGATGTGGTGACCGGGCCTTTCACAGTGACATCGGGTGGGCCGCACTGGTCGACCTTGCGCCAGAACGCGTTGACGTCGGCTACCGGGGGGCCGTTCACGGTGCTGGCACCCTGCCCGCCGTTGTAGGGGACGAGCCGGTCGTTTGTGCCGTGGATGTGGATCACCGACGTCGGGTGCGGGTCGGTACAGGGATCGAGTTGGGTGGCCGCGTCCGGGCCGATGGCGGCGAAGATGCCGCTGTTGCAGGCCAGCGCGTAGCTCATGATGCCGCCGTTGCTGATCCCGGTCGCATAGACCCGCGACGCGTCGACCGGCAGCGATGCGCCGATCTCCCCGACCATCGCGGTGACGAAGCCGACGTCGTCGATGTTTTCCTGCTCAGCCGTGCCGCAGCAGCCGTGCGCGTTCCAGGTGTGGCCGACGCCGTCGGGGTAGGCGACGACGAACTTCGCTGAATCGGCCAATTGATCCCAGCCATAGGAGTTTTCGGCCTGCTGGCCGTCGCCGAACGCCCCGTGCAGCATGACCACCAGCGGTGCCGGCGCCGTCAGGCCCGCCGGGAGGTGCACGCGGTAGGTACGGTCCAGCCCGCCGAACGCCATGCTGTGCACGGTGGTGCCCACCGGCAGCGGCGTCTCCGTGTGATGCGCAGGAGAACACCCCGACAGGGCCAGCACCATGCCGAGCAGCGCGATCAGCCGAATGATCACGCCTTAAAGGTACTGGTTACCGGCGGGTTTGCGGCTCGATCTGCCCGCCGACAAGACTAAACCCTATGCAGATCCCGTTCGCCGACGCGGTGCTGGGCCGACTTGGCCGCCGCGACGCCGGGCTCGAACTCATCGAGGAGATCGAAGACGAAGCGGTCGAATCCGTCGACGCCGACGACCTGCTGTCGGCCGAACCGGCCCTGCTGCTGCAGCGGATGGAAAACCGGCTGATCCGCCATCAGCTCGCCGAGCCGGACGTGTTGAGCGTTGAGCAGCTGCGCAAGCTGCGCTACATCCTCAACTTCGCGCGGCTCGCCGACTTCGAACCGGGCGCCGCGGGCCCGGGCGGCAGCCGCGGGCGCGGCGACGTCTCGGTGGGCGCCGAAATCGCGCCGTGGCGATCCCGGGTCGCCGACACGCTCTACGGGCCGTTGCGCGAGGAGCTCGATCCGGTCACGGCGCTGCAAACCGCGCGAGACGCACTGGCGGGTCTGGCCGCCGACCAGGACGACCAGCGGCAAGTGCTGATCGAGCGGCACGGAAATGACTTCTGCGCAGCCGAATTGGACGCCGAGGTGGGCTACAAGAAACTCGTCACCGTGCTGGGCGGCGGGGGAGGAGCGGGCTTCGTCTACATCGGCGGCATGCAGCGGCTGCTGGAGGCCGGCCAGCTGCCTGACTACATGATGGGCTCGTCGATCGGGTCGATCCTGGGCAGCCTGGTCAGCCGCGAGTTGCCGGTGCCGATCGACGAGTACATCGCCTGGGCGAAGACGGTGTCCTATCGCGCCATCCTCGGACCCGAACGGCTGCGGCGCCGCCACGGCCTGGCCGGCATGTTCGCGCTGCGCTTCGACCAGTTCGCCCACGCCATGCTCAGCCGCGAAGACGGCGAGCGAATGCGCATGTCGGACTTGGCGATTCCGTTCGACATCGTGGTCGCCGGGGTGCGCAGGCAACCGTATACCGCGCTGCCGTCTCGGTTCCGCCGCCCGGCATTGGCGGCGCTGCAGATGCGGTCGGTGCCGTTTCGCCCGATCGGCGTCGGCCCGGTGGTGGGTACCCGGATGTGGCAAGTGGCGGCCTTCATCGACCTGCGGGTCGTCAAACCCATCATCGTCGGCGGCGACGACCCGGCCCGCGACTTCGACGTCGTCGACGCCGCGTCGTTCTCGGCGGCCATTCCCGGTGTGCTGCACTATGAAACGAGTGATCCGCGGATGATTCCCATCCTCGACGACCTCTTCGAAGAGAAGGACATCGCGGCCCTGGTCGACGGCGGGACGGCCAGCAACGTCCCGATCGAACTGGCGTGGAAACGCATCCGTGACGGCCGGCTCGGCACCCGCAACGCCTGCTACCTGGCGTTCGATTGCTTTCATCCGCAATGGGATCCGCGGAACCTGTGGCTGGTGCCGATCACCCAGGCGATCCAGCTGCAGATGGTGCGCAACCTGCCGTACGCCGATCATCTCGTCCGCTTCGAGCCGACGCTGTCGCCGGTGAACCTGGCGCCGTCGGCCGCGTCGATCGACCGCGCAAGTAGGTGGGGGCGCGACAGCGTCGCCGAGGCGATTCCGGTGACGACGGCGTTGTTGGAGCCGACGTGGTGGGTAGGGGATGGACCGCCGGCCGGTGGTAAGCCGAAGAAACCGCCGAAGTCGGTGGCATCGCCGATGAGCGCGGTGATGGCGGCTATCCAGGCGCCGACGAGTCGCTTCGCCCGGTGGCGGGATCGGTTGACGTGATGTCGGCGCGAATGGTCATTGCGATTGCAAGTGCCTTGCTTCTGCTTGTGGTAGGGGCCTCGGCCAGGTATGTACTCGGCAGGCAACAAACCGGAACTGCCATAACCGAATTCGCCACGGTCTCCAGGCTGATGAACAATGCGATCGCCGCCGAGAAGCTGCCGGGGGGTGTGGTGGTGATCGGGCATGCCGGCAGGATCGCCTTCCATCGGGCCTATGGCTCACGGAAGCTTGCCGGCGAACCGGGGCTCAACGGCTCGCCCGCACCCGCCGAGCCGATGACCGAAGACACCATCTTCGACATCGCATCGCTGACGAAGCCTCTCGCCACCGCGACGGCCGTGATGCAGCTCTACGAACAAGGCAAGGTTGCATTCGACGATCCCGTGCAGCAGTACCTGCCCGACTTCAACGCCGCGAACGATCCGGTGCGTGCACGGGTGACGGTTCGCATGCTGCTCACCCACACGTCAGGCGAACCGATCGACGTCGACCTCAGAGATCCGTGGGGACTGGACGCAGCCGATAAAGCAGAGGGCATTCATCGTGCGCTGACCATGCCGCTGCAGTCGGGACCCGGCGAGGTTTTCCGCTATGCCGACATCAACTACATCCTGCTCGGCGCGCTGATCGAAAAACTCACCGGCCAAGCCGAAGACGATTACGTTCAGCAGAATGTCTTTGCGCCGCTTGGCATGACGGAGACCCGCTACCTTCCGCCGGCCAAAGCTTGCGGCCCGCATACGATGCGAGGATCCGCGATTGCCTGGGCTCCGGCGCCACCAGGGCATGTGCGCGTGGCGTGTCCTGCCGGCACCTGGAGCACCAGCCTGTTGTCGCGCATCGCGCCGACGGTACATGACGACGAAAGCAAGAACGATCCGGCCAAGAATCCCGATTTTGGTTTCCTGCTTCGGGGTGCCGTGCACGATCCGACGACGCGCCGCATGGGGGGAGTGGCCGGCCACGCCGGCGTCTTCTCGACGGCGCACGATGTCAGCCTCTACGCGCAGGCGCTGCTTGATCGACTTGCGGGTCGCCCGAGCAAGTTTCCGTTGAAGCAGGCGACTTTGCAGTTGATGACGACTCCTCAGCAGCCCGGGCATACCGCTGGACAGGTAGAAGCCGCGAACAAGGCCGCCCGACAAGCCATCGCGACGACACCGAACACAACTGACCCGCTGCTTGCGCCGAACTACCCGGCGGTCAAGGGGCAGTATCTATTTGGCTTCAGCTGGGATATCGACACGGAGTTCTCCAAGCCGCGCGGCCTGATCTTTCCCATCGGTAGCTTTGGCGCCACCGGCTTTACCGGAACCTCGCTATGGCTGGACCCGGGCTCAGATAGCTACGTCATCCTGCTCGCGAACTCAATTCATCCGCGCGGCAGGCCGCCGATCTCGCAGCTGCGCGGCGACGTCGCTACCGCGGCCGCGCAGGCCCTGCGTCTCTAAACGACACCGCCGTTGAGAAGTCGCTCAGAGCCGGGCAAATCGCCTAGTGGTTTGGTCACGTTACTGGTGGGGCGACTGTGACGGTACCGCGCCGTCGCCCTCGTGCCCACGCCACTTCCGGAGGCCCCGATGCGCAGCGAACGCGCCGACAATGGCCGTGACGCACCACACCGCGATCGCCGCGTATGCCAACACCGGCGACCGGTTGCCGATCGAGGCGCCCAACGCCGTGTAGACAAAAGCCCGCGGCGCCGAACCGATAAACGCGCCAACAGCCATCTGCCACAACGGAACTCCAAACGCACCGAACGCGTACGAGGCCAGCGCATCCGACAGGCCGGGAACGAAGCGCTGACCGACCACCGCCCACAGTCCCCATCGCTCGATCAGCGCATCGATGCGATCAGCGCGTGCAGAACCCAGCAGCTCCCGCGCGCTGTCGCGGCCGGCGCGACGGCCCACCAGGCTTGCGACGCACGCCGTGCCCACCGTCGCACCCAGCGTCACGAACACGCCCAGCAGCGGGCCGAACAGCAGCCCGCTGCTCGCGGCCAGGATCGGGCCCGGCACGAAGATCGCGCCAAGAACCGCGGACAGCACAATGTAGGTCAGTGGCGCCGCCGGTCCCGTCGCCTTGACCGAGCGCCGCACGTCCTCGATGTCGACAACGTGCTTGACGGCCAGCAGATAGAACAGCACGGCCAGAAACGCGGCAAACACCGCCAGCCGCACAACGTGCTTTCGTCGCGACGTCGGCGCGGAACCATCGACCATAGTGACCGCGATTCTTCCCCACGGGCAGCGGCGGCGTATCTTAGCATCAGTGCATCACGGTGCACTGATGCTAAGATGTTTTATGCGCACCACTATTGACCTGCCCGACGACCTGCATAAACAAGCATTGGCAATCGCACGAGACACCCGCCGAACACTGAGCGAAACGGTCGCCGACCTGATTCGACGCGGCCTGGGAAGCGGCCGCAGTGCCGCGCTTTCCCGCGACCCGAGGACCGGATTGCCTTTGGTGAGCGTAGGCACGGTCGTAACTTCCGAGGACGTCCGCTCACTGGAGGATGAGGAATGACCGCACTGCTCGACGCGAATGTGCTCATCGCACTCGTCGTCAGCGAGCATGTGCACCATGACTCGGCGGCGGAATGGCTATCAGCATTCGACGCTGAATTCGCGACATGCCCGATCACGCAGGGAAGCCTCATCCGATTCCTGCTTCGCGCCGGACACTCCGCAGCAGCCACACAGGATGTCATCAGCGCGATCGAAAAGGCGGCCCGCCACGAGTTCTGGTCCGACAGTGTCTCTTTCACCGAAGTCGATTTAGATGGCGTGATCGGCCACCGACAAGTCACCGATGCCTACCTTGCTCAGCTCACGCGAAGTCGCAAAGGCCAGTTGGCAACTCTCGACAGCGGCCTAGCGCACCTGCACAACGACGTCGCGATACTTATTCCCACAGCATCCTGAAGTCTGTTCCTCACGTAATGTCTCATGGCGTGAGAACCGACGACGACAGCTGGGACATCACCGAGAGCGTCGGCGCGACGGCGCTCGGTGTGGCCGCGGCACGCGCGGCCGACAGCGAGAGCGACGATCCGCTGATCAGCGATCCGTTCGCACGGATTTTCCTCGACACCGCCGGCGACGGCGTGTGGAACTGGTTCGGCGCTCCGGATCTGCCGGCCGAGGTTATCGAAGTCGACCCCACGCTGCCGGTGCGGCAGCAGTCGATGGTCAGCTACTTCGCTTCGCGGACCAAGTTTTTCGACACTTTCTTCCTCAACGCCACCAATGCGGGCATTCATCAGGTGGTGATCCTCGCCGCTGGCTTGGACGCGCGGTGCTGGCGGTTGCCATGGCCCGACGGGACAACGGTCTTCGAGCTCGACCAGCCCAGGGTGTTGGACTTCAAAGCCTCGACGTTGCACGAACACGGGTTCGACCCGACGTGCGACAGGGTTGCCGTCCCGGTGGACTTGCGCCAGGACTGGCCGAAGGCGTTGCAGCAGGCTGGTTTTGACGCGTCCGCGCCAAGCGTGTGGTCGGCCGAAGGGTTATTGATGTATCTGCCGGCGAGCGCCCAGGAATTGCTGTTCGCCCGCATCCAGGATCTGACTGCCTCCGGCA
The DNA here is from genome assembly GCA_035506875.1 of Mycobacterium sp. GTDB lineage: Bacteria > Actinomycetota > Actinomycetes > Mycobacteriales > Mycobacteriaceae > Mycobacterium. The sequence goes on along the minus strand of DATJOR010000035.1, from coordinate 337 downwards.
GCCGGGTCGGCATCGAAGCGCTGGCACCCAACTTCGCCGACGCCGCGCTCGACGCCCATCGGCGTGAGCGGATGGACCGCGTCCGGGCGGTGATGGCCAAGGCAGACCCGCAACGTGAGATTCCGCGAGTCGACGAGCTGTGGTATTTCGAGGAACGCGAAGACGTCGGCGACTGGTGGGCGCGTCACGGCTGGGACGTGACGGTGACGTCGTCAGGCGAGCTCATGACAGGCTACGGCCGCACACCGCCGCAGCAGATCGACGAGGGCACCCCGCCATATCTGTTCGTGTCCGCGCAGAACTAGTGAATTGCGATCCGCTCAGCGGCACCTAGGCT
>DATJOR010000034.1:0-3642 GCA_035506875.1 Mycobacterium sp. | reverse complement strand
CACAGGTATCTCGTTGCACAACATCCGCGTCGCGGTCGACCATCTGCGTCAGCGCGGTGTACAGGACCTGGCCAACATCACGCTGTTCTCCGACGGCACCACGGTCTACGAGTGCACCTCGGCCGAAGAGGTCGTCGACCTTCTGCAGGGTGGGCAGGGCGTGTTCGGAATCGCCGTCTCCGGGGCGATGCGGGAGCTGACCGGTGCGATCGCGGATTTCCCGGGCGAACGCGCCGACGGCGGCGAGTCCATCGCCGCGCCGGAAGACGAACTGGCATCGCGTCGTAAGCACCGCGATCGCAAGATCGGCTAGGACCACCCCGCGCCGCAGCGCATTACCGGCGCAATCTGTCCTGTCCAACTTTGCACCAACTCATCGCAGTCACGTTTTCGCAGACGCTGGGCACCGCCCTCGGCTATTGGCTCGCCGACACCGGCGGCGTCGGGTACGAAGGCACCCAGGACAGCATCCGGGCGAGGCGGAAGGTAGTACGGCGGCGGCTTAGCAATAACCGCCGGCCATCAGCCCCTGGGCACTTCGGCGGGTAAACTCGGTTCCGCATCGTTCTTGCGCGGGAGAGTTCCGTGGCTGCCAGCCACGGACGCCGAAGGAGCAACACCTCTCCGTCAACCTCTCAGGCACCCGGACCGCGCCAGACCCCGATGCCTCTGGAAAGCGGTGGCCCGTGAGTTCGGTCGCCCGCCCATGGGGAAAGACATGCGGATGTCGAATCTCTCAGGCGCCCGGCTCGGGTAGACGACAGAGGGAGAGGACCTGTTCCTCTGCCGATGTCAGGAGTTCCGTCAATGTCTGACCACACCAACCCGCTTTTCGCCGACCGGCACATCGGGCCAGACAGCGACGCCGTCGCGGCCATGCTCGAGGTCATCGGTGTCGATTCCCTGGAAGAGTTGGCGCGTCGCGCGGTGCCCGCCGGGATCCTCGACACGCTGACAAACACCGGTGCCGCACCCGGCCTGGATCAGCTGCCCCCGCCCGCCACCGAGGCCGAGGCGCTGGCCGAGTTGCGCGCGATGGCCGACGCCAACACCCACGCGGTCTCGATGATCGGGCAGGGCTACTACGACACGCTCACGCCGCCGGTGTTGTTGCGCAACATCATGGAGAACCCCGCCTGGTACACCGCCTACACGCCCTACCAGCCGGAGATCAGCCAGGGCCGGCTCGAAGCTCTGCTGAATTTCCAGACCATGGTGGCCGACCTGACCGGCCTGGAAGTGGCCAACGCGTCGATGCTCGACGAGGGCACCGCGGCCGCCGAGGCGATGACGCTGATGCACCGCGCGGTGCCGGGGGCGGCAAACCGGCTGGCCGTCGACGTCGACGTGTTCGCGCAGACCGCCGCGGTGCTGGCGACCCGCGCCGAGCCGCTGGGCATCGAGATCGTCACCGCCGACCTGCGTGGCGGCCTGCCGGATGGCGAGTTCTTCGGTGTCATCGCGCAGCTGCCCGGCGCCAGCGGCCGGATCACCGACTGGTCTGCGCTGGTGTCGCAGGCGCACGACCGCGGCGCGTTGGTGGCCCTCGGCGCGGACCTGTTGGCGCTGACATTGCTCACCCCGCCGGGAGAGATCGGCGCCGACGTTGCGTTCGGTAACACCCAAAGATTCGGTGTGCCAATGGGATTCGGCGGTCCGCACGCTGGATACCTGGTGGTGCACACCAAGCACGCCCGGCAGTTGCCCGGCCGGCTGGTCGGTGTTTCGCTCGACGCCGACGGCTCACCCGCCTACCGACTGGCGCTGCAGACCCGCGAGCAGCACATCCGCCGGGACAAGGCGACCAGCAACATCTGCACCGCCCAGGTGCTGTTGGCGGTGATGGCCGCGATGTACGCCAGTTACCACGGCGCCGACGGCCTGGTCGGGATTGCCCGGCGGGTGCACGCACATGCCGAGACCATTGCCGCCGCACTCGGTGACGCGCTGGTGCACGACACGTACTTCGACACCGTGCTGGCCCGGGTCCCGGGCCGCGCCGACGAGGTGACCGCCGCCGCCAAGGCCAACGGCATCAACGTCTGGCGCGTCGACGCCGACCATGTGTCGGTGGCCTGCGACGAAGCGACCACCGACACCCACGTGGCAGCGATCCTGCAGGCCTTCGGCGTCGCACCGGTCGAACCCGGCCGCGCCGACATCGCCACCCGCACCTCGGAATTCCTGACCCATCCGGCGTTCACCCGGTACCGCACCGAAACGTCGATGATGCGCTACCTGCGGTCGCTGGCCGACAAAGATATTGCCTTGGACCGCAGCATGATTCCGCTCGGCTCGTGCACGATGAAGCTCAACGCCGCGGCTGAGATGGAGTCGATCACCTGGCCCGAGTTCGCCCACCAGCACCCATTCGCCCCAGCATCCGACACCCCGGGTCTGCGGCGGCTGATCGCCGAGCTGGAGACCTGGCTGGTGCAGATGACCGGGTATGACGCGGTCTCGCTGCAACCCAACGCGGGGTCGCAAGGCGAGTACGCGGGCCTGCTGGCGATTCACGCCTACCACTCCAGCCGCGGCGAACCGCAGCGCGACATCTGCCTGATCCCGTCCAGCGCGCACGGCACCAACGCCGCGTCCGCCGCGTTGGCCGGCATGCGGGTCGTTGTGGTGGCCTGCCGCGACAACGGCGATGTCGACCTCGACGACCTGCGCGCCAAGATCTGCGAGCACGCCGAGAAGCTGTCGACGCTGATGATCACCTACCCGTCCACCCACGGTGTCTACGAGCACGACATCGCCGAGATCTGTGCGGCGGTGCATGACGCCGGCGGGCAGGTGTACGTCGACGGCGCCAACCTCAACGCGCTGGTCGGACTGGCTCGGCCCGGGAAGTTCGGCGGCGACGTCAGCCACCTGAACCTGCACAAGACGTTCTGCATCCCGCACGGTGGCGGCGGCCCGGGCGTCGGACCGGTGGTGGCGCGCTCGCATCTGGCGCCGTTCCTGCCGGGCCACCCGCTCGCGCCCGAACTGCCGCAGGGCCGGCCGGTGTCGTCGGCGCCGTACGGATCAGCATCGATCCTGCCAATCACCTGGGCCTACATCAGGATGATGGGCGCGGACGGCCTGCGGGCCGCATCGTTGACCGCGATCGCATCGGCCAACTACATCGCTCGCCGGCTCGACGAGTACTACCCGGTGCTCTACACCGGCGAGAACGGCATGGTCGCCCACGAATGCATCCTGGATCTGCGGCCGATCACCAAGTCCACCGGGGTGACCGTCGACGATGTCGCAAAACGCTTGGCGGACTATGGTTTTCACGCGCCGACGATGAGTTTCCCGGTGGCCGGCACGCTGATGGTGGAACCCACCGAGAGCGAGAGCCTGGCGGAGATCGAAGCGTTCTGCGAGGCCATGATCGCCATCCGCGCCGAGATCGACCGAGTGGGCGCGGGGGAGTGGCCGGTCGACGACAACCCGCTGCGCGGCGCACCGCACACCGCCGAATGCCTGATGGTCGACAAGTGGGAGCACCCGTACACCCGCGAGCAGGCCGCCTATCCGCTGGGCAGGTCCTTCCGGCCCAAGGTGTGGCCGCCGGTGCGCCGCATCGACGGCGCCTACGGCGACCGCAACCTGGTCTGCTCCTGCCCGCCGGTGGAGGCCTACACGTGAGCG
>DATJOR010000033.1:0-4439 GCA_035506875.1 Mycobacterium sp. | reverse complement strand
GGTGTCGATCACGTCTTGCATCTGATCGACACCCCGGGGCACGTCGACTTCACCTACGAGGTGTCCCGTGCGCTGGAGGCCTGCGAGGGTGCGGTGCTGCTGGTCGACGCCGCCCAGGGCATCGAGGCGCAGACGCTGGCCAACCTGTATCTGGCACTCGACCGCGACCTGCACATCATTCCGGTGCTCAACAAGATCGACCTGCCCGCCGCCGATCCTGATCGCTACGCCGGCGAGATTGCCCACATTATCGGGTGCGAGCCGAGCGACGTCCTGCGCGTGTCGGGCAAGACGGGCGAGGGCGTCGCGGATCTGCTCGATCATGTGGTGCGCGAGGTGCCACCGCCCACTGGAGATCCGGAAGCGCCAACGCGCGCAATGATTTTCGACTCCGTCTACGACATCTACCGCGGCGTGGTGACCTACGTCCGGGTGGTGGACGGCAAAATCACCCCGCGCGAGCGCATCGCGATGATGTCCACCGGCGCCACTCACGAACTGCTCGAGGTCGGCATCGTCTCGCCGGAACCGAAGCCGTCGGACGGCCTCGGTGTCGGCGAGGTCGGCTACCTGATCACCGGGGTGAAAGACGTCCGCCAGTCAAAGGTCGGCGACACCGTGACCACCGCGCGCCACGGTGCGAAACAGGCACTGACCGGCTACCGCGAACCCAAGCCGATGGTCTACTCGGGGCTGTATCCCGTGGACGGCTCGGACTACCCGGACCTGCGCGATGCGCTGGACAGGCTGCAGCTGAACGACGCCGCGCTGACATACGAGCCCGAAACCTCGGTCGCTCTTGGCTTCGGATTTCGTTGTGGCTTCCTGGGATTGCTGCACATGGAGATCACCAGGGAGCGCTTGGAGCGCGAGTTCGATCTCGACTTGATTTCGACGTCGCCGAACGTGGTTTACCGAGTCGTCAAGGAGGACGACAGCGAGATCATCGTGACCAACCCGTCGGACTGGCCCGAAGGCAAGGTGCGCACCGTCTACGAACCCATCGTCAAAACCACCATCATCTCGCCCAGCGAGTTCATCGGCACGATCATGGAATTGTGTCAGTCGCGTCGCGGCGAACTTGGCGGGATGGACTATCTGTCGCCCGAACGGGTGGAGTTGCGCTACACAATGCCGTTGGGGGAGATCATCTTCGACTTCTTCGACTCGTTGAAGTCGCGCACCCGCGGCTATGCCAGCCTCGACTACGAGGAGGCCGGCGAGCAGGAGGCGCAGCTGGTCAAGGTCGACATCCTGTTGCAAGGTGAGGCCGTTGATGCGTTCAGCGCCATTGTGCACAAAGATTCGGCGTTCGCCTACGGCAACAAGATGACCACCAAGCTCAAGGAGCTGATTCCGCGCCAGCAGTTCGAGGTCCCGGTCCAGGCGGCGATCGGTTCGAAAATCATTGCCCGCGAGAATATTCGGGCCATCCGCAAAGACGTGCTGTCCAAGTGCTACGGCGGTGACATCACCCGCAAGCGCAAACTGCTGGAGAAGCAGAAGGAAGGCAAGAAGCGGATGAAGACGATCGGCCGCGTCGACGTGCCGCAGGAGGCGTTCGTCGCAGCGCTGTCTACGGATGCCCCCGCCGATAAGGCCAAGAAGTAAGCGCGAATGCGCATCGGGCGGACCTTGATGCCGCTGCTCGTCGTACTCGTTGCCGCGTCCTGCGCCCGGGTGGCGGATAGTGCTGTCCGGCCCGCGCGAGGGCTGACGCCGCGCCCTTCAAGGGGAGGGCCGAACTTCCACCGCGCTTCGGAGGTCGTGAGCTGCTTTTCCGCTTACCCAGGAATGGATTCACTGCAACGGCGCCACGGTCACTTCAGACTTCCCGAGCGGTCCCGGTCCCACGGCTGTCATCAGCGATGTGCGAGCCGCTAACTAGGTGCTCGCCGCCACGGTCGAATCCGGCAATTCGTTTCCGATCACCAGCGCCGGGCCGTCGGTGTCCGGGTGAATTGCCTTATGGAGGTCAACGTCGCCTACTTCATAGACCATCATCCCGACGGGACTGCCGTCGACGTCGCCCATGGAATGATGGACAAGGTCAGCAGTCTGAGCTGACCATGGTAAAGAGGAGCATGCGGACGGTCCGATCGGCGACGGTGTCGATGATGGTCGCCGCATTGGCGGTGGGCTGCGGTGGAGTGGTCGCCGGCACGGCGAAGCCGGCGCCGAATCTGAAGCCGCGACCGCTCACCGGACAAACCATCACCGAGGTGCCCCTCGACGACGTCGCACTGTCGCGGATGCTCGGCCAGCCGTTCGTGGCCCGTCAGCCGCCCGAGTTCGGCGGCCCCGACAAGCTGTTCCAGCCCGATAATCAGGACTCGCCGGACGATTGTCGAGGCGTCACGATGATGCTGCAGAAAAGCGTGTACGAATCTGCCGGGGTCAATGACGTCGCGTACGAGTCGTGGTGGAACGACGGCGACCCGGCGCAGGTGATCAGCGTGATGGAAGGTGTGGTCGCGTTGCCGACGGCCGCACAAGCCGACGCGCTGTTTGCGAAATTCTCGACGCAATGGCAGCACTGCAACGGCATGACGAACACCGACCAAACCGGCCCGATCAGCACGACGAACGTCATCAGCGACGTCCGCGTTACCGATGCCTCCAAAACTATTGTCGCAGCTACTAATACCGCAACCGCGGTATTGCCCAACATGCCGCCCCTGCTGCCTACCCCACAAGCGCGTGCCATGGGTGTGCGGCTGAACTGCATCGTCGAGGTGGAGGTGGTGTTCTTCGGTGACCGACGTCCGTCCGATCCAGGTTCGGCCAACCTGGACACCAGCGGCGCCGACATCGCTCACGCAATGATGAACAAAGTCAGCAGCCTGGGCTAGGCGTAGGGTGAGCCCGATGAACGGGTTCCTCAGTTGGTGGGACGGCGTCGAGCTATGGCTGTCGGGGCTGGGGTTCGTCTTGCAGACCATCGTGGTGATGCCGGTAGTGCTGGTGCTGGCCTACCTGACCGCGGTTGCTCTGGACGCTCTGCTGGGCTATGGGATAACGGGCATCCGGCTGCTGCGGCGCGTCCGTCACAACGACAAAGAACCGGGATGATCGGAAAGACGGGCATGCCGCGATCACAGGTGACGTTGGTGCTGGTCATTCTGGTGGTCCTGGTAATCGTCGCCTGGCTGCTGACCCACTGAGGCGCGTCGGTTCTGTTAGGCTTCCGCCATGCACGCAGCGTCCGGCAACAGCGAGTGCCACATCTTGGCGCTCATTGCCGTGGGCGATTGCGCTGTGGCTGACGTGCACTGTTGTAGCTGACTTCCTGCCCGCGCGGCGTGATATCGGCGGACTTCGGCAACTGCTGACCCCTCGCCTTTCCGTAGCAGCGGGACTCGTGATCCGTTAATCCGCCACCGAAAGGTCGACCATTGCGCGACGACGTCAGGGGCGCCGTGCGTTGGCGCCACGTTGTCGGGTTGGCCGTCGCCGCAACCGTTGTCGCGGCCTGTCAGGGCGGCGCCAGTGACGTAGTCGGCGGCGGCGGACCGACCAACGCGCGCACCAGCATCACGTTGGTCGCCTACTCGGCTCCAGAACCGGGCTGGAGCAAGGTGATTCCGGCATTCAATGCCGCACCAGAGGGCAAGGGCGTGCAGGTCATCACCTCGTATGGCGCCTCGGGTGACCAGTCACGCGGCGTCGTCGACGGCAAGCCGGCCGATATCGTCAACTTCTCCGTTGAGCCCGACATCACTCGACTGGTCAAGGCCGGCAAAGTTTCCGGCGACTGGAACAAGGACGCCACCAAAGGCATCCCGTTCGGGTCGGTGGTAACCCTGGTGGTGCGGCCGGGGAATCCCAAGAACATCAAGGACTGGGACGATCTGCTGCGGCCCGGTGTGGAGGTCATCACGCCCAGCCCGCTGAGTTCGGGCTCGGCGAAGTGGAATTTGCTTGCCCCGTATGCCGTCAAGAGCGGCGGCGGCCACGATCCCCAGGCCGGCATTGACTACATCAACAAGCTGGTGGGCCAGCACGTCAAACTGCGCCCGGCATCGGGCCGCGAAGCCACCGACGTGTTCGTCCAAGGCAGCGGTGACGTGCTGATCAGTTACGAAAACGAAGCGATCGCCACCGAGCGCCAAGGCAAACCGATCATCCATCTCAACCCACCGCAGACATTCAAGATCGAAAACCCGGTGGCGGTGGTGACCAGCACCGCCCATCTGGACGCCGCCACGGCGTTCAAGAACTTCCAGTACACCTCGCAAGCCCAAAAGCTTTGGGCAGCAGCGGGGTTCCGGCCGGTCGACCCCGCCGTTGCCGCCGAAGTCCGGAGTCAATTCCCCACGCCGGCCAAGCTGTGGACGATCGCTGACTTGGGCGGCTGGGACACCGTGGATGCCCAACTGTTCGACAAAAAGTCCGGCAGCATCACCAAGATCTACACGCAGGCCACCGGATGACGACGG
>DATJOR010000032.1:0-2590 GCA_035506875.1 Mycobacterium sp. | reverse complement strand
GGGCGCGGCGCTATTGATCCTGCCCGTGATCGGCCTCTGGGCGATGATCGCCACCTTGCGCGCCGGCTTCGCCCATCAGAAGCTGGCCCGACTGGCCGCCGAAGACGGGATGGAGCTCGACGTCAGCGCGCTACCGCGACGGCCGTCCGGTCGCATCGACCGCGACGCGGCCGACGCCCTGTTTGACACGGTCCGTACCGAACTGGACACCGATCCACACGACTGGCGGCGCTGGTACCGGCTGGCGCGCGCCTACGACTACGCCGGAGATCGCGGCCGCGCGCGGGAAGCCATGAAGAAAGCTGTCGAACTACAGGGTCGCGAATGAGCAAGACACTCTTGATAATTCACCACACCCCGTCGCCGGCCACCCGCGAGGTACTCGAAGCCGTTTTGGCGGGAGCCAACGATCCCGACATCGACGGCGTGGAGGTGATCGCGCGGCCCGCTCTGGCGGCGACGGTGCCCGATGTACTCGAGGCGGACGGCTATCTGTTCGGTACCCCGGCCAATCTCGGTTACATGTCCGGGGCACTTAAGCACTTTTTCGACACCGTGTATTACCCGAGCCTGGACCACGTCGCCGGCCGCCCCTATGGCCTGTGGGTGCACGGCAACAACGACACTGTCGGTGCGACGACGGCGGTGGAGAAAGTCGCCACTGGATTGGCATTGGTCAAAGCCGCCGACGTGTTGGAAGTTACCGGCGCTGTCGACGCCGGAGTCCGGGAGCGTGCCTATGAGCTTGGAGGCACGCTTGCTGCGACGCTCATGGAGTGACCCATTAGTGCGATCGCAGGATGGTGATCGCGTTGTCGATCTTTTTGAGGGAGCTGAAAGTCTGTGCGGGAACGCCGAAGACGGCGGCCAACACCGCGGGCGGAAGCTGAGTTAAGGACTCGCCTATGCCAATGTTGTCTTTGTCTTCAGGTGCACTGGTGTTCTGGATGATCAGCACGTCCAGATCTTCTTTGCCGTGGTTCTCGAAGTAGTGGAAGGAACCCTGGGGTGCGAACACGAGGTCGTCGACCTGGGCGTCGAAACTTTCGTGGTTGCCGTTCCCGTCGATGAGGACCCAGCTGGCGACTCCCTTGGTGACCAGGTTGAGCTCCCAAGCGCTCGGATGCCAGTGCGGTTCGCGAATACCGCCGGGCTGCAACGTGATCAGCTGGATGCTGGCCTCTTGCCCTTTGAGTATCGGGAAGTTATCTTCGTGCGCCTGCTGCTGCGTACCCCCGTCATAACTGATCGGGGGCACGGCGGTGAGATGGAACAGGTGCGATTGCGAGGTTGTCGTTTCCGAGGGGATGCGGGGATCACCGAAGCGAGCCGCGTCATCAGTCATTGGCTCTTCCTTAGTGGGAACGCAGGATGACGATTGCGCTGTCGAACTTTTTGAACGGCTTGAATGTCTCGGTGGGAACGCCGAAGACGGCGGACAACACCCGGGGTGGCAGCATGCTGAGGGACTCGCCTATGCCGACGTTGTCCTTCGATTCGGGCGTACTGGTGTTCTGGATGATCACGATTTTCATGTCGTCCGGGCCGCGGTTCTCGAAGTAGTGGAAGGAACCCTGCGGCGCGAATACCACGTCGCCGACATGTTGGTCGAAACTCTCGTGGTTGCCGTTTCCGTCGACGAGGGCCCAGGCCGCGACCCCCTTGGTGACGATGTTGATCTCCCACGCGCTGGGATGCCAGTGCGGCTCGCGGATACCCCCGGGCACCAGCGTGAGCAACACGACGCTGGCCTGTTGCCCTTTCAGTATCGGAAAAGTGTCCTCGTCCGCCTGCTGAAACGAGCCACCGTCATAGCTGGCTAAGGGCTGAGCACCGAGATGGAACAGGTGCGATTTCGACGTGATCGTCTCGGCGGGTATGCGGGGATCACCAAACTTTGTCGCATCGTCGATCAGCGCCTCTTCCTTATCGATGCGATAGCCGGTAACAAACCGGTCGACGCCCACGCCGGCCGCGGCCGCGCCGGCGGCCAGGCCCGCCCCACCCAAGACCTTCCGACGATTAATCGGCACCCAGTGAAATTACCGCAGCGGTCGGGACAAGTCGATGGATAACACTTCCACCAGGTTTTCTGACCGCTAGTTGGTCGATGTGCGTCGGTGGGTCATTGCTGGCACCGCCCCAAGGGTGCAAGTCAGGACCCATCACATCGCAGCGCGCGTCGGGTCCCGTCCTTCGCGTCGCCGCCGCCACGAAGGCGACTGCCTACGTCGGCCGTGTTTGCCGAGCTTCGCGGAACGGCACTCAGTTGGTTCTCAGCCGCGCGAGGGATGCTGAACGCCATGCACGGGCGCCGCTTGGTGGCTGCGCTGTTGGCGCTGCACGTTGCCGAGGTCATCGTCCTCTCGGCCGCCGCGTTCATGACTGCGGCGATGGCCCGGTCGCATCCGGGTCACGGCGCAGGGGCAGCGACGCTATTGCTCCTTGCGACCACGCTGCTCGTCGGATGGCAGGGTTACCGCCTGCTCGCCGGGCGGAGATCCCTGAACGCGGCTGGGCTGGCTGTGCAGTCGGGGGTGGTGATGGTTGCTATCGCGGTGGCCACGCAGAACCTGGTTGCCGGTGCAAT
>DATJOR010000031.1:0-2844 GCA_035506875.1 Mycobacterium sp. | reverse complement strand
GTTCGGCAGGAGATCGCGGCGGTGCTGATCTCACCGGTCCTCGCCGAGCAACTCAGCGTCGAGGCCGGTGGCCCGGCGCTCGAAGTGCATCGCACCTACACCACCTCCGACGGTGAGGTCGCCCAGGTGACGATCAATACGCATCCCGCTGCGCGTTTTCGTCACTCGATGACGATGCGACGGGTCCGCGGCTAATCTCAATGCCTAGCAACGTGACCGAGAAACTGATCGCCGGACGAAGAGTCCGCTGGGACGACGAGCGGGCCACCGACGCCTATGCACACGGGTGGTGGGTGCGCGGCACCCTGGCCGACTCGTTGGTCGAAGCCGCGCGGCGGACACCGCAACGAACCGTGCTGATCGACGGTGCATGTCAGCTGGACTGCCAGAGCCTCTACGACCGGGCGTCGGCGCTGGCCCAGGCACTGTTGGCCCGCATGCCGACCGGCAGCGTGGTGTCGCTGATGCTGCCGAATTGGCATGAGGCCACCATCATTTACCTGGCGGCGACGATGGCCGGAATGGTGGTGAACCCGATCCTGCCGTCGCTGCGGGATCGTGAGCTGCTGTTCATCCTCAATGACGCGGACATCCGGATGATATTCGTGCCATCGGTTTTCGGTCGGCACGATTACGCGGCGATGATGGATCGGGTGGTCGAGCAGATGGATACTCCGCCCGAAGTCATCGTGGTGCGCGGCGGCCGATCGCTACCCACCGCGAACTCGCCGACGGTCGAGTTGCCGACTCTGGATCCCGATGCGGTGCGCATGATCCTCTACACATCGGGGACCACCGGCCAACCGAAGGGTGTTCTTCACAGCCATAACTCAATGAACGCGCTGATCTGCCAGATCCGCGACTACTGGGCGGTGCAGCCTGGCGATCGGTTTTTGGTGCCGTCGCCGATCGCGCACATCGGCGGCTCCATATACGCATTCGAATGTCCGCTGCTACTCGGCACATCCACGGTCTTGATGGACCGCTGGAATGCGGACGAAGCGGTCGCGCTCATCAAGGCGCGGCACTGCACGCACATGGCCGGAGCAACGCCGTTTTTGGAGCAGTTACTCGCTGCCGCTGAACGTGCCGGCACCCGATTGCCGGAGCTGAAGCTGTTCGTCTGCGGCGGCGCGTCGGTGTCGCCGTCGTTGATCCGCAGGGCGGCCGAGTATTTCGAGCGCGCGGTCGTCACCCGGGTGTACGGCTCCACCGAAGTCCCGGTGACTACGGTCGGTGCCCCCCTCGACCCCGACCATGCCGCGGACACCGACGGACGCCCCGGACTCGCGCAGATCACGCTTGTCGACGGCGAGATACATGCCCGCGGTCCGCAGATGCTGGCCGGTTATCTGCACGCGGGAGATGAAGCCGGATCGTTTGACGCCGACGGGTATTTCCGCACCGGTGATCTCGCCCGCTGGGTCGACGGCGACTACCTCGTCGTCACCGGCCGGGCCAAGGACCTCATCATCCGAAACGGCGAGAACATCGCGCCCAAAGAAATCGAGGACATTCTCATCGACCATCCCGGCATCGCGGAGATCGCCGTCGTCGGTCTACCGGACACTCGCACCGGCGAACGCGCCTGCGCGGTCATCGTGCCGACGGATCAGCCGCGTCCCGACGTCGTGGGCCTGCGCAGTTTCCTGCAGGCCCAAGGAGTTGCCACATTCAAAGCACCTGAGCAAGTGGTTATCTGGGAGCAACTCCCGCGAAATGACGCCGGCAAGGTGCTCAAGCACCAAATCCAGGCGGCCCTTACCGAGACGGACGGATGACATGCAGGTAGCGATCGTAACCGGCGCCACGGGCGGCATCGGCTTCGGATGTGCGACCAAACTTTCCGAGATGGGAATGGCGGTGCTGGCCACCGGCCGCAACGAGCAACGACTGGCCGAGTTGGCCGAGGCCATCGGCGCGCCCGACCGGATCGCCACCGTTGCGGTCGACCTGACTGCCGACGACGCGCCCAGCCGCATCGTCGAAACGGCTGTCGAGCGTTGGGGCCACATCGATTTCCTGATCAACAACGCCGGGGTGGGTAATCCCACCCCGCTGCACGGAACCGATGACGAGACGCTGGACTACTTCCTCAATGTGATGTTGCGTGCCCCGTTCCGGCTGGCGCGCGACGTGCTGCCGCACATGCAGCCCGGCTCGGCGATCATCAACATCACGTCGACGTTCGCCGTCGTGGGTGGCCTCCGCGGCGGCCCGTATTCCGCGGCCAAGGGCGGTTTGACCGCACTGACCACCCATATCGCCTGCCAGTACGGGTCGCACGGAATACGTTGCAACGCCGTGGCTCCCGGCGTGATCCAGACGGCGATGACCGCAGAGCGTCTGCAGGACCCACGCTTCCGTCGGATGAACACCGAGATGACACCGCATCAGCGATTGGGCACCGTCGATGACGTGGCGAGCACCGTCGCGTTCTTGTGCTCGCCCGGTGGCAGTTTCATCAACGGGCAAACCATCGTGGTCGACGGCGGCTGGAGCTCCACGAAGTACTTGTCGAAGTTCGCGTTGACCTCGGAGTGGACACCCCGGTGAACCTGTTCGCGCTGCTGGACCAGGCCGCGCAGATTTACGGCCAGGGCGAGTCACCCATGACGATCACCGGTTTGCGCCGCGCGGATCATGAAGGCGACCGACGCGACGCTGCGCGACGGCTGGCTGCGCACCGGCGATATGGGTTCTTTCGATTCGCGTGGTTACCTCACGCTGCACGGCCGTTCGAAAGATGTGGTGATCAGCGGCGGCACCAACATCTATCCCCGAGAGGTGGAGGAGGCGCTGCTCGAACATCCGGGCGTGTCGGAAGCCTGCGTGGTCGGAGCG